>WTIQ01000053.1 GCA_011525185.1 Paracoccaceae bacterium
CTCTTGCGATGCGTGACGCGCTTGAACGCTCATCGATTGCAAGTCATGTGATGAGTGCGATTCCAATGAGCGGCATGGTTGAGCACTACGATCGCCGTCGCGCAATGCGATATCTCGATCAAAACGATGTTGTAATTTTTGCCGCTGGGACTGGTAATCCATTTTTCACGACTGATTCAGCAGCTTGCTTGCGTGCAATCGAGGTAGATTGCGACTTGGTTTTGAAAGCCACGAAAGTGGATGGGGTATATGATTCTGATCCCGAGAAGAATTCAAATGCGGTAAAGTATGAGAACTTAGACTACGAGACTGTTTTGGCGAAGCAGTTGGGTGTGATGGACTTAACGGCGATTTGCTTGGTTCGAGACCATTCAATGCCAGTTCGGGTTTTTAATATGAGTAAACAAGGTGCGCTGCTGTCAATTGTTCGAGGTGAACAGGAGGGCACGTTGATTGATGAAGGAACCGATACGTGATTAATGATATTAAATCGGATGCTAAATCCCGGATGGAAAAGTCATTTGAGGCCCTAGGGCATGCCTTTGCAAAGATCCGGACAGGTCGAGCTCATCCATCGATTTTGGATACGGTCCGTGTGGACTATTACGGCTCAGAAGTTCCGATCAGCCAGGTTGCCAACATCACAATTGAAGATGCGAGGACCTTGGTGGTAACGCCTTGGGAAAAGCCGATAGTGGGTGAAGTTGAAAAGGCGATCATGAAATCAGATCTTGGATTAAATCCGGCATCCGCAGGTGATGTGATCCGTGTCCCGATGCCTCCATTGACCGAGGAAACGCGTAGAGGCTACACCAAACAAGCGCGCGCTGAAGCTGAGCAAGCAAAAGTTGCTGTACGTAATATCCGCCGTGACGCGTTGGCTGATGTGAAAGATCTCTTAAAAGAAAAAGAAATTACCGAAGACGATGATCGTCGCGCTGGGGACGATATCCAAAAACTGACCGATGACATAGTCAAGCGCATCGATCAGTTGTTACGGGAAAAAGAAGCCGACCTGATGGAAGTCTAAGGCCCATGACTGCGCCTCTCACGCCGGGTCATGTAGCTATCATAATGGACGGCAATAATCGGTGGTCAAAATTGCATGGCAAGAGACAGCTTGCGGGACATGCTGCCGGCGCCGATGCACTTCGCCGGGTGATCCGGAGGTGTATCGAACGAGGAATTCATACACTCTCTGTTTTCGCATTTTCGTCCGAGAATTGGAAACGACCAAAGCTAGAAGTTGATGGTCTAATGCGTCTGTTCGAAAAATCGCTGAATGATGAAATTCCGGAGCTCGTAAAAAACGAGATTGCACTCAAAGTCATCGGTGATAGATCCCGATTCTCAGACTCTTTGATTGAAGCGATGTTACGGGCAGAAGAGGCGACAGTAAAGGGCTCGCGTTTGAAGCTTAATGTTTTTGCGAACTATGGTGGACGTTGGGATATTGTGGATACCGCGAGGCGTTTGGCTGCTCAAGTGAGAGACGGGCTTCTTACGTCGGAGGCAATTGATGAGCAGATATTCGAAGAGAACCATCATTTAGCAGATCAGCAGGCCGTGGATCTCATGATTCGCACTGGTGGTGAGCATCGGATTTCTAACTTTTTGCTCTGGCAGTCGGCATATGCTGAATTGGTGTTCAGTGATGTTTTGTGGCCTGATTTCAGCGGAGAGTCTCTTGATGCTTGCCTCTCAGATTACGCCGGGCGAGAGCGACGCTTCGGAAAGACCTCAGAGCAGGTGAGAGGCTAGTTGTGCTAAAAGCACGCGTATTGACCGCATTGGTGATGCTACCAATCGCGCTTTTGATCTTGTTCGTTCTTCCTGAGGATGCTTTTGCTATTTGCGTAGGTCTGATCGTGTTGGTGGGAGCATGGGAATGGATCCGTTTATCTGGGTTTGTTAATCAGCTGTTAACAAGGGCCTTGCTTGTAATATTTGGTGGCGTTTTGATTTGGTCCTACCTTTTGCCGAATACGGATATCCCCATGATTTTAGGCATTGGTTGTGCCTTCTGGTTTGGTGCCGCTTTAATGGTGATGATGTACCCAAGAAGTAAACAATGGGTGGATGGAAAGTGTATAAAACTTGGTTTTGGACTATTAGTTCTGATTCCAGCATATGTGGCGCTTTTGTATCTCCGCCGTCATGAGGCGCAGCTTTTGCTG
>WTIQ01000077.1 GCA_011525185.1 Paracoccaceae bacterium
CATCAGGGTCGCCCGCCAAGGGCGATCCACAAACATAGAGTGCTTTTAATGCATTCCGTCTTACTATCTAGCCATTTTCTGAGTGAGGATTTTATGCTTGATCACTTACCCGTCACAGTTTTGTCTGGCTTTTTGGGTGCTGGAAAAACCACATTACTTAACCGCGTTTTAAACAATAGGGAAGGTAAGCGTGTTGCTGTCATCGTAAATGATATGTCTGAAGTGAATATCGATGCAGACTTAGTTACAGCGAATACTGAATTATCCAGAACTGACGAAACGCTGGTTGAAATGTCAAATGGCTGCATATGTTGCACCCTCCGTGACGACTTGTTGCTCGAAGTACGCAAGCTGGCAGAAGAGGACAGGTTTGATTATTTATTGATCGAATCCACTGGTATTTCGGAACCATTACCCGTTGCTGCAACCTTTGAGTTTAGAGACGAACAGGGGCAAAGTTTGTCAGATGTAGCACGCTTGGATACCATGGTGACAGTCGTAGATGCGGTCAATCTGTTGAATGATTATGCAAGCCATGATTTTTTGAAAGATCGCGGTGAAGTACTTGGTGATGACGATGAGCGTACACTGGTGCATCTTTTAACCGATCAGATCGAGTTTGCCGATGTTGTTGTTTTAAACAAAGTAGCTGATGCAGGTCTTGATAGAGTGGATGCCGCGCGAAAAATCATCCGCAGTTTGAATGCAGACGCTGAAATAATTGAAACAAACCAATCATCCGTACCTGTCGATAAGATACTCGACACAGGTCTTTTTGATTTTGAGAAGGCACATGATCATCCAATGTGGGCCAAGGAATTATATGGTTTTGCGGATCATACGCCAGAAACAGAAGAATATGGTGTTTCGTCATTCGTCTATCGCGCAAGGCGTCCGTTTATACCGCAGAAGATAATGGAAATTTTAAATGGTAACTTACCAGGAGTAATCCGCGCGAAGGGTCACTTTTGGATATCATCACGGCCAGATTGGGTGGCCGAATTTTCGCTTGCTGGCGCTTTATCAACGATTTCTCCGCTTGGGACTTGGTGGGCGTCAATACCTGAAGAGCGTCGCCCCGATCATGAAAGTGCGCGAACATACATGCAAGCTCATTGGCAAGAGCCTTGGGGAGACCGTCGACAGGAGCTGGTTTTTATAGGTGCTGGTATTGATTGGCCGCAGATCAAATTAATGTTGGATGATTGTTTGGTTCCTGAGAGCCTAGCCAAAAACCCGCAGACCCTACCAGATTATCCAGACACTTTCCCAATATGGAGACGCCAGGAGGCAGAGATATGAACCAAGTGACGACGCGTGTTAAAGCGGTGCCAATTGGGGTCAAGCTACAGCCTTTTCAAAGTGACCTAGAAAGGTTTAAGGCACCTGATTGTGCTGCGCTTATCATGCAGCGCAGCATTCCTAACAAAACGGTGCAATGGCTTACTGAGTTACCAGTCGATAAGTTACCGTCTGGCAGAGTGACAGCAGCCGTTGACGAACTTCGCTATGTCATCGAGCAAATTTGCTCGATTGGTAAAATGCCTCGGTGCGCTGAGAGATCATGGTTGGAAGCAGATATTTTGGAAATGGCAGAAAGATTTGCTTACTTGATGGGTACTAGATATCTGCGTCTGCGTCTTGATGTTATTTCTACCAACGCATGCCGCAAGTTTCATCGCGATGCAGTCACCGTTAGGTTGATTTGCACATACCGTGGTTCTGCTACACAGATTGGAAATGCATCTAATGCTCAAGACCCACACATTATAAAGCAAATCCCAAGCGCCACACCGATACTACTGCGGGGAACGTTGTGGTCAGAGCATCCTTACTCGCACTTAGTTCATAGGTCGCCTCCAATAGAAGGGACAGGAGAAAACAGGCTGCTCCTCGTTATCGATACAGCTGAAAGCCCGCACGATCCGATCTAATGTCCAAAAATCTTAATTCCTCACTTCGCCGTAAAAAGAAACACCGTGACCCTATGAGGTGTTACGATGAGTTACCCTGCGAATTACGACAGTGGCTCTCATCGGCGCTGCTACCTTGGAGTCCACGATCTGCGCTCAAAGCCTATCAAAAAGCCCTTCGAACTAAAGGCAGTTCAGAAGGTGCGTTAGCTGAGTTAGATAAAAAACAAACCAGATTGATAGAAAAAGACTGTGCTATAA
>WTIQ01000451.1 GCA_011525185.1 Paracoccaceae bacterium
CCTTATGGGCCAGCCAAGGTGCGCCCGCCACGTCTCCGATTGCGTAAACACCTGCAACAGACGTGCGGCAGTAGTCATCCGTGACAATATGAGAGCGCTCAACCTTGATCCCCAACGCCTCAAGGCCAATATTTTCGACGTTTCCAACTATACCCACAGCAGAAATGACAGTATCGAACGTCTCTTTTGTAACTTTGCCGTTCATCTCAATATGTGCCGTGACCGTACCAGAGCCGCGCTCCAGCGTCTTCACCGTTGCCTTTTCAAGAACGCGCATGCCCTGCTTTTTGAATTGCTTTTTAGCAAAAGCACTGATTTCCTTATCTTCGACAGGCAGAATACGGTCCATCACTTCGACCACAGTCGTCTCTGCGCCGAGCGTGTTATAAAAACTCGCAAATTCAATCCCAATCGCGCCAGAGCCGATGACGAGAAGCTTTTTGGGCATGCGCTTGGGGCGTAAAGCATCTTTATACATCCACACCAAATCGCCATCTGCCTCAAGACCTGGCAGTTCTCGCGCCCGCGCACCCGTTGCGATTACAATGTGCTTGGACTTCAAGGTCTCAACACCTGAGGAGGTCTTTACCTCGACCGTACCAGCGTTGAGAAGGGTCGCCTCTCCAGCAACACTGAGAACTTTGTTCTTTTTCAAAAGGAATTCTACACCGCTGCTGAGCTGTTTGGCCACAGCGCGGGAGCGTGCGACGACCTTATCCATGTCATAACCAAGGTTGTCCGCTTTTAGCCCAAAGTCCCCTGCCCGTTCCATCAAATGAAACACTTCAGCACTTCGCAGCATGGCTTTCGTCGGGATACATCCCCAATTCAGGCAAATGCCACCATAATGTTCGCGCTCCACGACAGCGACCTTGAGGCCCAATTGCGCAGCCCGAATTGCGGCGACATATCCCCCTGGACCAGCTCCAATAACGAGAATATCAAATTCACCAGACGACATCGCATACTCCTCTTCTCAATTAAGTTTAATATTAAACTACTTTGAGAATAAGATCAATGAGACGGCTGCAATTCCAAAAATTCATTTAATGTTGAACCATACCCGCCGCTTGCGATGTACTCTCGCTCTACCGCGGTTGAACGCCGACCCAAAGCCATATTGCGATACGGAAAGCGGCCAAATTTGCGAATTACCTCCCGATGGACCTTCGCATGGAGCAGATTACTTTCAGCCGTCTGCCCCATACGCTCCCGAATGAGACGCACGCAGCGATCCTGATCACAGAGGTTTTCAGAATGCATCAAAGGAAGGTAAAAGAACTGCCGCGCAGGTTCATCAATTCGCAAATCCCATCCGCGTTTTATAGCGGATTTCGCAGCCGCCAAGCCGAGCCTATCCGACGAAAAAGCCTTACCCTGATCGCGAAACATATTGCGAGAGAATTGATCCGCAAGGATGATATAAGCCAAAGCGCCCGACGGATAGGTCAGCCAAAGGCCGTATGATCCATCCATCATCTCCTGCCAAGCCCCCCCGAATCTTCTCAGAATGAGCGCATCAAACTCTTTATCATTGGCATACCACATTTTCGGCTCTACTTCATCCAGCCAAAACGCCAATATTTCCTCTACCAACATGACTGCCCTACTCCTACTCGCTTCACGGCTCCCAACACACCTGCCTAATAGCGTTTATCATCTTTATGTTTTGTCAACAGCCTCTGCATTTTCTTCCTCAATTGCAAGGTCTTTGGCGTATTCTTGCGCAATTTCGACGGCAATTGGTGACGCATTAGGCGCAACGGCCGTGAAAGAGCCCGTTTCCTCAACAGCCACGGTCGGTCGCTGCGTCATGCGATACAGAGCATAGGTGCTTAGGAGCACCATAAGTGTCATGATGACAATGAAGAATCCAGCAGGCCCCACGGAGGATAGGACCCAACCAACAACAATCGGGCCACTTATGGCCCCAACCCCATTAATGAACAAAAGCCCACCTGAGGCAGCAACCATGTCATCGAAATCTAAGAAGTCATTCGTATGTGCGATCAAAAGCGAATAAAGTGGGTTGGCCATTCCGCCGATCAAAAAGGCGACCGCTACGAGCAGCCCAAAATTTGACCAAGCCACAGCACCACCTAAGGCCGAAGCGGCACCAATAGTGCTCACAATAGCAATCAAAACACGACGGTCCATGCGATCAGAAAACC
>WTIQ01000001.1 GCA_011525185.1 Paracoccaceae bacterium
TCCCCAGGCTGAGACCCAGGATGGACCCCAATCAATGCGCCTCCGTCCAACGCCATGGCTGCGGCCACGAAATCCGCCGGCGTAGAGATAACAGGAAGGCTGTCTCCGGGCCCGACCCCCATGAACCCTCCGTTTCCGAAAGGAAGAACAATGGAGTCGTTTGCCTCTGCGAAATCACTTTGGTCATATTCGAGCAACTGGATCCCGGTCAACTCGAAACCAGCCGGAATGTGAATGGTGAAATATTCCGGATCCTGATTGACGTTCTGGAAATTGACGGCATGGCCGCTCAGGCGATAGGATCCTGCTCCCATCCACGGCAACTGTAGCGGCATGACCGCATTGCTGGACACGTCGCCGGAATCTGCCTCGTCATAGGCGTAGACCTCATCCAGCATGAAGACCGGTTCGATTCCATCTCCACCACACACGTTGCACTCATCGAAATAGAGGCACATCATGGCGGTGGTGTCGGCAAAATTGCACGCGGTGGAATCCGAGCAATTGGATTGTCCAAGAGCCCAGAAAGGAGTCATCAAGCTGGCAAGGATGATGACCAGGGAGGAGCACAGGCGAGGCATGGCTTGAAGGATTGGTTTGGTTTGGTTCATGATGTCATGGGCAGTAGCTGCCGAGGGCAACGAGCATGGCGAGGAGGTCGTTCACATCGACTTCCCCGTCGAAATTGGTGTCGAAGGCGCAGTTGCCCGTCCGGAACTCACAGGTTCCATCGTCGTAGGGCGCTGCTGGATCATAGTTGATGGCGGTGGGATAGGTGCACCCTCCCGTGCCGGGGAGGTCGCACTGGCCGTCCCCGTTGAAGTCCCAGAGGCAGTGGCCGGCGCAGTCGCGCCCCTCCTCTGCGAAGACGCAGGAGCCGTCCTCCTCACTTGCTTCGGGGTCGTAGTTGCACGCGATGGCGTAGGTACAACCTGACTCTTCGTCTTCGTCGCAGGTGCCATCGCCGTCGGCGTCGTTGAGGCATTGGCCGTCGCAATCGAAGTGCGGGGCGCCGTAGAGGTCCTCGGGATAGAGGCAGCTGGCCGGGTCGGCGTTGGCAGCGTCTACAAGCGGGTCGTAGTTGCAGGCTGCCGCATCGGTGCACCCCGATGCTTCGAGTTCGTCGCACACACCATCGGCGTCCGCATCCGAGAGGCACTCGCCCGCGCAGTCGAGGTAGGAGGCGGCCGGATAGGTGCACGTTCCGTCATCGTCCGTGGCCGAGGCGTTGAAGTTGCAGGCGGAGGCGTCGGTGCAGCCGGCCGTCTCAAGCGGATCGCAAACGCCGTCGCCATCCACATCCGATACGCACTCGCCGGCGCAATCGTAGAGGTGGTTCGGGTAGCCGTCCGGATAGAGGCAGGATGCCGGGTCTGAATCGGTGGTCAAGGGATTGTAGTTGCAGGCCTCGCTGTCGTCGCAACCGGACAGCTCGTCGGCGTCACAGACCCCATCGCCATCCTGGTCGTTGGTGGCCACCGTGCCATCCGGATTGCAGGTGCTGCAGGGAGTGTCGGCGAAGAGGCAGGATCCGTCGTCGAGCGTGGCCGAGGCGTCGTAGTTGCAGGCGGTCGCATCGAGGCAGCCGGGGATGAAGGGTGGAACGACAATCTCGAGGCCGAGGATTTCAGGAGCGGCTCCGGAGGGCATCTCCAGCTTGAGGTTCATCTGGATGTCGATCATGCCCATGCTGGCCACCTGGGCAAGCAGGACCCGGCCATCGGCCCCGGAAATGTTGGCGGTCTCGGAACCGGGGATGACGAACAGGGCACCTCCCTCCTCGGTGTCGACGACCAGGTCTCCGCCCGCCTCGAAGTCGGTGAAGTCCAACCCCACCGTATACAGGGTCATCTCTCCGGGGGCGTCCGCACCCAGCGTCAGCCAGCTGTCTGTCGGAGATGCACCCGCGGCGTCGAGGTCATTGACGAGTGGACCGGCGGCAGCATCCTGGTTGAACCCGGCCTCCGCCTCGAACCGGAGGGGGTGGTCCTGCGTGCCGAACATGGCCAGAACGGCGTACCCCGGCCCGTCGAATTCCGCGTAGACACGGTGGACCATCAGACCGTCGGTCCCCACAGGAATTTCTTCCTGGGCGAGTCCAAGGAATCCGTCCGCGGGATCGCCCGGGTCCCCATCGGACAGGCAAGAGCCGTCGTCCTC
>WTIQ01000096.1 GCA_011525185.1 Paracoccaceae bacterium
ATTACACTGGAAAATCACATAACATTGGCGAAGTGCATGATGGCGCCGCGACGATGGACTGGATGGAGCAGGAGCAAGAGCGCGGCATCACAATCACCTCTGCGGCGACAACAACATTCTGGGAACGGACCGAGGATGGAAAGGAAGCGCAGACCAAAAAGCACCGCTTGAATATCATTGACACGCCTGGCCACGTTGATTTTACGATCGAAGTCGAGCGTTCTTTGGCGGTTCTGGACGGAGCGGTTGCTGTTCTTGATGCAAACGCAGGCGTTGAGCCACAGACCGAGACTGTCTGGCGTCAGGCGGACCGCTATAAGGTTCCGCGCATCGTGTTCGTGAACAAGATGGATAAAATCGGTGCAGATTTCTTTAACTGCGTGCACATGATTGCAGATCGTACTGGAGCAGTACCTGCACCTATCCAAATTCCGATCGGAGCAGAGAACGAGCTTGAAGGCATCGTTGATCTTGTGACGATGGAAGAGTGGGTCTGGGCTGGTGAAGACCTCGGTGCAACTTGGGAGCGCCGTCCAATTCGTGACAGCCTCAAAGATACGGCTGATGAGTGGCGCGGCAAGTTGATCGAAACAGCTGTTGAAATGGACGACGACGCGATGATGGCCTATCTGGAAGGAGAAGAGCCAGATCTTGAAACCCTTCGTAAGCTTATTCGCAAAGGGACGCTTGAGATCAAATTCATCCCAGTGCTTTGCGGTTCTGCCTTCAAAAACAAAGGTGTGCAACCCCTTCTCAATGCTGTGATTGATTATCTTCCAAGTCCGTTGGATGTGGCTGATTACATGGGCTTTAAGCCAGGTGATGAGAGCGAAACCCGTGATATCCCGCGCCGTGCGGACGACAATATGCCATTTTCTGGATTGGCATTCAAAATCATGAATGACCCGTTTGTGGGATCGCTAACCTTTACGCGCATCTACTCTGGTACGATGAGCAAAGGTGAAAGCGTACAAAACTCGACCAAGGGTAAAAAAGAGCGCATCGGTCGTATGATGATGATGCACTCGAACAACCGCGAAGAGATCGAAGAGGCCTTTGCTGGCGACATTATCGCGCTTGCTGGTTTGAAGGATACAACAACGGGGGACACGCTCTGCGATCCAAAGGATCCTGTCGTGTTGGAGACGATGACTTTCCCTGATCCCGTGATCGAAATTGCTGTCGAGCCAAAAACCAAAAACGACCAAGAGAAAATGTCTCAGGGTCTTGCACGTTTGGCCGCAGAAGACCCGTCTTTCCGCGTTGAAACCGATTTGGAAAGTGGTCAAACGATCATGAAAGGAATGGGTGAGCTTCACCTCGATATTCTTGTGGACCGTTTGAAGCGTGAGTTTAAGGTTGAAGCCAACATCGGCGCGCCTCAAGTTGCTTATCGTGAAACAATTGGACATGAAGTTGAGCATACTTACACACACAAGAAACAATCTGGTGGTTCTGGGCAGTTTGCCGAGGTGAAAATGATCATTTCACCGACCGAGCCGGGCGAAGGCTACTCTTTCGAGAGCCGCATTGTCGGGGGGTCCATTCCCAAAGAATATATCCCAGGCGTTGAAAAAGGTATTCAATCCGTTATGGACAGCGGCCCCTTGGCTGGCTTCCCTGTGATTGACTTTAAGGTTGCTCTGATCGACGGTAAATTCCACGATGTGGATAGCTCGGTTCTTGCCTTTGAAATCGCTGCACGTATGGGTATGCGCGAAGGTATGAAAAAAGCGGGTGCAAAACTGCTTGAACCAATGATGCGTGTCGAAGTGATCACACCTGAAGAGTACACGGGTAACATCATTGGTGATTTGACCTCTCGTCGTGGTCAGGTGCAGGGTCAAGAGCCTCGCGGTAACGCGATTGCGATTGATGCCTTTGTGCCATTGGCAAATATGTTTGGCTATATCAACAACTTGCGCTCAATGTCATCAGGCCGCGCGCAGTTTACAATGATCTTTGATCACTATGATCCAGTGCCGCAAAACATCTCTGATGAGATCCAAGCGAAATATGCATAAACGGGATGGCAGGTAACGTACTGTTCCCATAAATGAAGTGCAGGGATACCCTGCCAACCGATAGAAAAAGGAGGCCAACATGGCGAAGGAAAAGTTTGAGCGGAGTAAGCCGCACTGCAACATCGGGACGA
>WTIQ01000250.1:0-442 GCA_011525185.1 Paracoccaceae bacterium
CTCTACTAGCTTTTTGATATGTTCACAGATTTGTGTCTCTTCCCAATACACAGACCTTCCAATTTTCAGTGGCTTCGGGATTTGCCCGCGTTCAATGTCTCTGTAGATGGACGCCCTAGAGCGGTTCGCTAACTTTTCCCTCAATTCAGCAAAAGTGATAAGTCGCATTTTGTGTCTCCTTGGATCAAGTGATTCCAAGGATTACTCGAGTGTGCATCATGGCTCATGGGACATATTATTTGGAATTATGTCCCACGCTATGGCTTACCGAATTTTTTGTTGCCTCTGGTCCATATTTTCTTAATGCCCTGATAGTCTCGATCGTGCCCCATGTTCAGTTCATCGAGTACATCGAGTACAATGTCGATCCCACAAGGTGATGAAGTCTTGGTACGCTCGTCATTTCGAGTGGGAGGGTGACCACTTTTAGATAGTTCCCAAA
>WTIQ01000250.1:452-2150 GCA_011525185.1 Paracoccaceae bacterium
GTCCAATTGAAGTCGAAATCTTCTTTCTTTCCTCGCGGCTTTGGTGGATGGCTAAAATCACTCTCCATTAGATCTGCTATAAATACATTGACATCGTCTGGCAGAGCTTTCCTGTGACGTAGTGCAAACTGAGCGCCTGATTTTACCAACTCGAACGCCTCGTAGTCACTATGAGCTTTTTGAAGTAATGTCTGACGCGCTGGGCTTATTAATAAATGGTAGCCAATACTTGTGTCGTGACCGATGATGAAGTTTTTACCGTCACTGTAGACGTTCATGAAGCCTTCGCGTTTTGAATAACTTTCAAAAAGCTGTCTGACAATTTCTCTACTCATCAATTTCACTCGTCACAAAATCTGACCATTGCTGGAGGACTGCCTGCCGCTCCGGCATCCAATTTGTGTTCAGGTAACGTTTTGATACCTTGTTTCCTACAGCATGCGCCAATGTACTTTCGGCAACTTGCCAACGGCTTTTCGGGACTTCTTCAATCCAAGTCCTCATTGATGTTCGAAACCCATGTGGAACATAATTTAAACCACGCTCAACGCGCATGTATTTCGACATAGTGGAGTCGCTCATGTGGCCGGTCTTCGACCGCTTAGAGGCGGTTGGAAAAAGCCAGCCATTGCGTGCGTGCGCGCTCAACTTGGAAATAACCCTCTGAGCTTCATCTGACAGCGGACAGTGAAAATCTTCCACTTTTCCCCTTTGGCCTTTCATGTTTTCTTTTGGTGCTATCCAAACGTCGCCAGATATTTGGTCCACCCTCAATTTTATTACCGGTGTAGTTCTGTGCCCAGTTAATATTAGTAGGCGTAGGCCCAAGCAGACCAACCGATCGTCGCCACACAGTGAGGCGTAGAACGCGGGAACATCTGCATAGGGCATAGACGGTTGAGAAATTTCTTCATGATGCTGCTCTCCAAGGAGAATACGTGCCTTCAAAACAACGCTTATATCAACTTCCAAGCCTTTTGCTGCGGCGTGGATCAATATCTTGTTTACGCGACCGAGACACTTTCGTGCGGTGTCCGGTTTTGCGTGCCATATTGGTTTAAGGCAATCTGCAATCATTTGCTGATTGATGCTTTCCACACTGATCTTACCAAGGTGTTTGAATACATGCATTTTCAGCGGTGACATCCATCGGCTCGAGCCGTCTTGCCGCTTAAAGCTCTGTTTATTTGCGTCGAAAGTTTCGAACGCCAAAGCTTCGAATGTGTTATCACTTATCGCTGACACCCTTTGCGCCGCGCGTGCAGATTTGGGATCTATTCCAGATTTAGCCATGCCTTGGAAGTGATCTCTGAGATCTCGTGCTTGTTTTAGTGACACCTGCGGCCATCCACCAAGACCCATAATGTTACGACGCCCGCCAATGCTGTAACGAAGTATCCATTGCGCTCCACCATCGCCGCGCTTTCTAAACCACAGGCCGCCGCCGTCGCTTGTGTCACCTGATTTTAAAGCTTTAAGCTGTGTGGCTGATAGCTTGTTTAAACTGGCCAAATTATGTACCCTTTTATGTACCCTTTTGTTTGAGATATTGTGAACTATCTTGAGGCGATATGAAAGATGTCAGAGGCGTAATGCCAATAAAATATGCGTAATACGTTAACCATGAGACATTGTGGAGCATGAGGCCGTGCCGGTTCGAGTCCGGCCGCGGGTACCACGTGTTGGGTGATTTTTCCT
>WTIQ01000259.1 GCA_011525185.1 Paracoccaceae bacterium
GTTTACGCTGCCGCTCTTTGAGGATTGCAAAAAGATTTTCAAAACTGAAACGGGTAAAGTATTTTTATTCCCCGCGTCGGGAACAGGCGGCTGGGAAGCAGCGTTGACCAACACTCTAAGCCCAGGTGACAAAGTTCTTGCTTCACGATTCGGCCAGTTCTCATATCTTTGGATCGACATGTGTCAACGTCTCGGTTTGGATGTGCAGGTTATTGAATGCGAATGGGGCACAGGCGTTCCAGTTGAGGAATTCGGGAAAATTTTGGCCGAAGATACATCGCACGAGATCAAAGCTGTTCTTGCTACGCAAAATGAAACAGCGACTGGTGTTCAGTCTGACGTTGCAGCGCTGCGTCGCGCAATGGATGCTGCCGCGCACCCTGCGCTTCTTTACGTAGATGGCGTGAGCTCGATTGGCTCCGTTGACTTCCGCATGGACGAGTGGGGCGTAGATATTGCAGTCTCTGGCTCGCAAAAGGGCTTTATGCTGCCAGCAGGTTTGGCGATCATGGCGGCCAGCCAAAAAGCGATTGCAAAGTCTGACTCGGCGGGAATGGTGCGCTGCTACTTTGACTTCAAAGATATGATCAACATGAACGCGCAAGGGTATTTTCCCTACACGCCTCCAATGACGCTCTTGCGCGGCTTGCGTGCAGCGCTTGATCGTATGTTCGATGAGGGCCTCGAGAACATCTTTACGCGTCATAACTTTTTGGCAGAGGGGGTGCGTCGCGCCGTTGCTGCTTGGGGACTTGAAACCTGTGCGAAGAGTCCAGCGTGGTATTCCGATACAGTCACCGCGATTGTTGTGCCAGAGGGCCATGACGCCAATGCGGTGATCAAGCACGCTTATGATCGCTATGGTCTGAGCCTCGGAGCCGGTCTCTCGGTCGTTGCTGGAAAAGTGTTCCGCATCGGGCATCTGGGTGATTTGAACGAATTGATGTTGCTGAGTGCAATTGCTGGGGCAGAGATGTCCATGCGTGATGTGGGTATCGATATTGTGCCAGGGTCAGGAGTTGCTGCCGCAGAAGAATTTTATCGTCAAAACGTGCCAAACGTCGCCATGGCGGCAGAATAAATTCATAGATCGAAAGAAAAGGAGATGCCGTAATGGATATCCATGAATATCAAGCCAAAGATATTTTATCTAAATTTGGAGTAGAAGTGGCACCAGGTGCTCTGGCCTATAGTCCCGAGCAGGCGGCCTATCAGGCGCGTGAACTTGGTGGGGACAAATGGGTGGTCAAAGCCCAAGTTCACGCAGGCGGACGCGGCAAGGCAGGTGGTGTCAAGGTATGTTCAACCGATGCTGAAATTTATGAGGCCAGCGATGCGATGTTTGGCCAGAAGTTGGTGACGCATCAAACAGGCCCGCAAGGTAAAGGCGTTTACCGAGTTTACGTGGAGCGTGCTGTTCCAATCGCACGTGAAATCTATCTCGGTTTCGTGCTTGATCGCTCAACGCAGCGCGTCATGATCGTTGCAAGCGGTGAGGGCGGCATGGAAATCGAAGACATTTCGATGGAAAAACCCGACAGCATTGTGCGATCGACGGTGGAACCTGCGGTTGGTTTGCAGGACTTTCAGGCGCGTGAAATTGCCTTTGAACTCGGTATTGATGATGTTCTTATCCAGCAGATGGTGCGCACATTAAAAGGATGTTATCGTGCCTTTCGTGATCTTGATGCGACTATGGTGGAGATCAACCCGTTGGTGATAACGAGCGATGATCGCATCATTGCGCTCGATGCCAAGATGACCTTTGACGACAACGCAATGTTCCGTCATCCCCAAATCGCAGAATTGCGCGACAAGAGCCAAGAAGACCCACGCGAAAGCCGCGCTGCCGATCGTGGCCTGTCCTATGTTGGTCTTGAGGGTAACATCGGCTGCATTGTAAATGGTGCAGGACTGGCCATGGCCACGATGGACACTATCAAACTTGCAGGTGGCGAGCCTGCGAACTTTCTTGATATTGGTGGTGGGGCAACGCCTGACCGTGTGGCAAAAGCCTTTCGTCTTGTTTTGTCCGATGACAATGTTCAAGCGATCCTTGTCAACATATTTGCGGGAATTAACCGCTGTGACTGGGTGGCTGAAGGTGTTGTTGCTGCTCTCAAAGAGGTGCAAGTCGACGTCCCTGTGAT
>WTIQ01000478.1 GCA_011525185.1 Paracoccaceae bacterium
GAGACGTCTTTCTCTGCGCCCAGCTTTTGGGCAAGCGCAAGGGAACGTTTGTTTTGAGGATCAATGTAACTCACGAGCGATGTCAGGGAGAGATGGGCTTTGGCCCAGTTGAGGACTGTTTTGGCGGCCTCAAAGGCAAAGCCTTTGCCTTCGGCTTTTTCAACCAGCATCCAGCCCAGTTCAACTTCAGGAAAATGAGCGGGTTGATTGAGTCCAATTTGTCCTAAACACTCATCAGTATGTCCATGGGTAATTGCCCAGCTGCCAAAGCCTTTCAGGGACCAGCTTCCTGTTTCGGAGGCAATCAGGAGCCAGCTGTCACGTTTTGTGAAGGGGCCGTCCATATATCTTGATCGCTCGCTTGCGAGGAGATCAAAGAGGGGAGGCAGATCAGCTCGCTTATGGTGACGCAGCACGAGGCGGTCGGTTGTGAGGGTCGGTGCAGTTGTCATTTTTTCTTGCCAAATCCGCTGAGGCCTTGGGGGAGGCCAAGTCCACCGCCGAGGCCTGGGAGACCCGTTTTGCCACCGAGTTGTTTGGCAGCGGCTTCAAGGGCCTTGGGGTCCATTTGGGAGGGATCCATCCCTGCGGGTAGGCCGGCTGGCATTCCGCCTTTGCCGAACATGCCGCGCATGGCTTGTTTTAGCATGCCGCCCTTGCCCATCTTGCCCATTTTTTTCATCATATCCGACATTTGTCGGTGCATCTTGAGCAGCTTGTTCAGTTCGCTCACTTCAAGTCCTGCGCCTTTTGCGATGCGTTTTTTGCGGCTGGCCTGTAAAATTTGGGGGTTGGCGCGTTCTTTTTTCGTCATCGATTGGATGAGCGCGATTTGGCGCTTAAAGACCTTATCGTCCATTCCTGCCGCTTCGGCCTGTTTGGCCATTTTACCCATGCCAGGCATCATGCCCATAATGCTTTCCATGCCGCCCATTTTCATCATTTGTTCAAGCTGCATTTTCAGGTCGTTCATGTTGAATTGACCCTTTTGAAAGCGCTTCATCATGCGCTCGGCTTGTTCGGCTTCGATGGTTTCTTGTGCTTTTTCAACGAGGGCAACGATGTCCCCCATGCCTAAAATGCGCCCAGCGATGCGCTCTGGTTCAAAGGTTTCAAGCGCATCCATCTTTTCGCCAAGACCGACAAAGCGAATGGGCTTGCCAGTGACAGCGCGCATAGACAGCGCGGCTCCTCCGCGGCCATCCCCGTCCATGCGGGTTAGAACCACGCCGCTCACGCCGATTTTATCGTCAAATTCTGTAGCGACATTGACCGCGTCTTGACCTGTGAGACCGTCCACTACCAAGAGTGTTTCCCGCGGATTGGCGACGTCACGGACTGCGGCTGCCTGCGCAATCAGCTCTTGATCGATATGCAAACGTCCTGCGGTGTCGAGCATATAGACGTCATAGCCCCCAAGGCTTGCTTGAGTTTTGGCCCGCTTTGCAATGGTGACAGGATCCTCACCCTTTACAATGGGCAAGGTATCAACCCCAATTTGGATGCCGAGAATTTGCAGCTGCTCCATCGCAGCGGGGCGGTTCACATCAAGGGAGGCCATCAAGACACGCTTGCCTTCGCGTTCTTTCAGCCGTTTGGCGAGCTTTGCTGTTGTTGTGGTTTTACCAGACCCTTGCAGACCCACCATCAAGATGGGGGCAGGCGCGCTGTCAATTTTGAGGGCACCTGGGTCTTCGTCACCCGTAAGTACGCCGACCAGCTCGTCATGGACAATTTTGACAACTTGCTGACCAGGCGTCACGGATTTGGTGACCGCTTGACCCGTGGCTTTATCTTGGACGGCCTTGATAAAATCTCGGGCAACAGGAAGCGAGACATCTGCTTCCAAAAGCGCGATGCGCACTTCACGAAGAGCAGTCTTTACATCATCTTCAGAGAGCGCACCCTGTTTGGTCAGCCGATCAAAGACACCAGAGAGGCGTTCAGATAGATTTTCAAACATTTCCCGTTTCCTTTACGAGCCGTTACGATGCGGTCAATATAATGCCTTCGGCCCCAAAATACGACAGCCCCCGTGGGCGAAACTCGCTGACGGGGGGCGATCCCTGCATATGCAAAGGGACCGGAAGCGCTACACTTCCGATGATTGAACTCCCGTTATGGCAAGTCTACAGCGCTGTCAAGAT
>WTIQ01000132.1 GCA_011525185.1 Paracoccaceae bacterium
ATATTCCCTCAACCGCACGGGTTGTCATCATCGGCGGAGGTGTTGTTGGCACCTCCTGTCTTTATCATCTGGCCAAAGCGGGCTGGAGTGACTGTGTTCTATTGGAAAAGAACGAGCTGACCGCTGGCAGCACTTGGCATGCTGCGGGAAATGTTCCCACCTTTTCCACAAGTTGGTCGATCATGAATATGCAGCGCTATTCGACCGAGCTTTATCGCGGGTTGGCCCAAGAGGTTGACTACCCGATGAATTATCATGTCACTGGCTCGATCCGCTTGGCCCACTCCAAAGAGCGTATGCAGGAATTTGAACGCGCCAAAGGCATGGGCCGCTATCAGGGCATGGATATTGATATTCTCGGCCTTGATGAGATCAAGGATCGCTACCCGTTCATTGAAACGCATGATTTGAAAGGAGCGCTTTATGATCCCAATGACGGGGATATTGACCCCGCTCAATTGACCCAAGCACTTGCCAAAGGCGCCCGTGATCTTGGGGCCACGATCCTACGTTTTACTCCTGCAATCGGGGTTGATCGGCAAAATGGCGAATGGATCGTAAAAACCGAAAAAGGCGATATTCGCTGTGATTATGTGGTGAACGCCGCGGGATATTATGCCCAGCGCGTTGGGGAATGGTTCAAGCCCTACGGCGGTCGCAGCGTGCCCATGATGGTGATGAGCCATCAATATATCCTCTTTGAGGAGGTTGATGAGGTCAAAGATTGGTCACAAAAAGAGGGGCGTAAGCTTCCACTCTTGCGCGATGTGGACAGCTCATATTATTTACGTCAAGAAAAGAACGGCTTCAATCTCGGCCCCTATGAGCGCAATTGCCGTGCCCATTGGGCGACACCAGAGGATCCCCTACCCGAAGATTTCAGCTTTCAGCTTTATCCCGATGATTTGGATCGGCTTGAATGGTATATCGAAGACGCGCTCGCCCGTGTGCCCCTCTTGGGTGAGGGGGGCGTCTCTAAGGTCATCAATGGGCCCATCCCTTATGCCCCCGATGGACTGCCACTGATCGGCCCTATGCCAGGGGTACCCAATGCCTTTGAGGCTTGTGTCTTTACCTTTGGTATCGCACAAGGCGGAGGCGCGGGTAAAGTCTTGGCCGAATGGGTCACAGAGGGACAAACCGAATGGGACATGTGGTCCTGTGATCCACGCCGTTACACGGATTACACGGACCATGAGTATTGTGTTGCCAAGGGCAAAGAGATTTATGGCCACGAATACGCTATGCATTTTCCTTGGCACGCTTGGCCTGCAGGACGCGATAAAAAGCTCTCGCCTGTCCATGACAGGGTTGTGGCGCTTGGCGGTCAAATGGGTGCCTATAATGGATGGGAGCGGGCCAATTGGTTTGCAAAAGCGGGTGATGACACCTCCGAGGAGGCAACCCAAACATGGGATCGCGCTGGCCCATGGGAGGCGCGCATTCGCGAAGAATGCGAAGCGGTGCGCGATCATTGTGGGGTTCTCGATCTTCCGGGGTTTTCGCGCTTTTGGATTCAAGGAGAGGGTGCTGATGACTGGCTAAGGGGATTTTGCACAGGGGGCATTCCCAAAGTTGGACGCATGAACCTGATCTATGTGGCAGATCATCGGGGGCGTATCCTGTCTGAATTTTCCTGTATTCGCATTGGCGAGGATAATTTTGTGCTGATCACAGCCGCGACAGCTCAGTGGCATGACGGGGAAATGATCAAAAAGGCATTGCCCGAAGAGTTAACGCTACGCGAAACCACCACAGAGCGCGATACGTTGATCGTCACAGGTCCAAAGTCGCTCGATATTTTGTCCGGGATCACAGATGCCGACCTCTCTCAAGGCTGGCTCACCCATCAATTCGCAACGGTTGCGGGGCGGCAGGCCTTTTTGATTCGCGTTTCCTTTGCCGGAGAACTGGGGTGGGAAATTCATGCAGAAAACGACAATATGCCCGATATTTATGAGGCCGTGCTTGCAGCAGGGGCCAAACCCTTTGGCATGTGGGCCTTAAATGCACTGCGGATCGAGAAAGGGTACCGCGCGTGGAAAGGCGATCTCTCAAGCGATTATTCCATGTTTGAAGGCGGGCTTGATCGGTTTGTGAAACTCGACAAACCCCAAGACTTTAACGGCAAAGCCGCTCTGATGAATGAGCACCAGCAAGGCAGCGCCAAACGCTTTGTCACCCTTGTGGTGGAGGCTGGTGCCGCTGACGCGCCCTATATGTCAACGATCTGGCACAACGGGGCGATTGTCGGGGAAACCACCTCTGGCGCGTGGGGGTATCGGGTAAACGCCAGTATTGCCCTTGGCATGCTGCGCACTGACCTTGCTGAAGCGGGAACCGAAGTTGAGGTCGAAATTTATGGGGAACGCTTTAAAGCGACAGTCCAAGAGGACAAGCCGCTTTGGGATCCAGAAAACGAAAGACTGCGTGCATGATTTTGGCTCAAGGCGTGCAAACGAGGATGCAGAGTGCGGGGCTGAGCGGTGCCGCGCTCTCTATTTGGGCCGTTTTAAAACCCAACTTGCACCGCATAGACAACGAGCCGCTCGTATTGGTGCCCCATAAAAACTCAAAGGAGAGCAAAGACAAAATGTCCCCATTCAATGTGAGCGACTACTTTTTTTCACAATATTATCTTAAAGTCAAATTATTCGCAGCGCTCTATACATTGGGCATTCCGCTTAGCCACTTTATCCTACCCCATAATAACATATGGGATATTGCTACTTTTTTCTTAGTCGCAATGCTCTTTACCTATCCGCTTGCGGCAATGCAGGCGCGCGCGTTTGTTAGGCTTGAATGGGGCATCTCCTGCGCTCTAGCTGGGATGGGCTTGCTTGGGCTTTTCACCTCTCCTTGGCTTATAATCCTTGCCATCTTTGGACATGGCCTGTGGGATCTTGCGAAACGCCGCGGTCACGGTATTCCCTTTTTCGGATGGTACATCTCGGGCTGCATTCTCATTGATTGGCTCTATGCCGCCTCTCTCAGGCTCTTTAAAATGATGGAACCGAACCTATGACTGAAATCACGCTTCTTGATGGCTCAATTGGACAAGAATTGGTCAAACGCGCAGGCGACAAACCGACGCC
Source organism: Paracoccaceae bacterium (assembly GCA_011525185.1). Taxonomy (GTDB): domain Bacteria; phylum Pseudomonadota; class Alphaproteobacteria; order Rhodobacterales; family Rhodobacteraceae; genus LFER01. The sequence continues at coordinate 3,096 of WTIQ01000132.1, forward strand.
TCTGTGGTCTACAACTGTTATGATCGATAAGCCTCATCTGGTCTCTGACGTGCATGATCTTTATTTTGAGGCAGGCGCTCGCGTGGCGAGCACGAATACATACCCTGTCCTCTATGACCGCTTGGTTACTGCAAATTTGCAAGAGCAGCGCTTTCAGCTATGGGCAAGCGCTGTTGAGGCCGCAAAAGCCGCGCGCGATAAATGCGGATCGGGCCGCGTTGCGGGCGCAATTGGTCCGCTTATCGCCTCCTATCGCCCCGACATATGCCCACCTGCAGCTGAAGCAGAAAATCTTTACGAAGAAATTGTTTCAGCGCTTCAAGAGACCTGCGACCTGCTCTTGATTGAAACCATGTCTTCAATCGATCAAGCCGATGGGGCGCTTAGAGCCGCGAAAAAATCGCCCCTGCCTGTTTGGGTCAGTTTCAGCGTTGATGATTTTGATGGCAGCAAGCTACGCTCTGGCGAAGCGGTTTCTGACATTATACCTGTTCTTGAAACCCATGCGCCCGACGCGGTTTTGATCAATTGTTCACGCCCCGAAGCGGTCAGCGATGGCCTCAAGATTGTGTCCCAGATGGGCTTCCCCTTTGGGGCCTATGCCAACGGGTTTACTCACATCAGCGATGGCTTTCTAGAAACATCGCCAACAGTGGATGAATTGAGCGCAAGACAGGATCTTTCACCCGATGAGTACGCCCGTTTTGCCATGGAGTGGATCTCCCAAGGAGCCACAATTGTCGGAGGGTGCTGTGAGGTTGGCCCCGCACACATCAAAGAGCTGGCCGAGCAGATTAAGCAAGCTGGACACACAATTATTTAGGGGATCGCTATGACACATTTACCCTCTTCTGCGCGCGTGGTCATTATCGGAGGCGGCGTTGTCGGTTGCTCGGTTGCCTACCACTTAACCAAACTTGGTTGGAGTGATGTTGTCTTACTTGAGCGCAAGCAACTCACCTCTGGCACAACTTGGCATGCGGCAGGTCTTATTGCTCAGCTGCGGGCAACCGCCAATATGACAAAACTCGCCAAATATTCTCAGGAGCTTTACGGATCGCTGGAAGCAGAAACAGGGGTTGCCACAGGCTTTAAGCGCGTTGGATCAATCACCGTTGCCCTCACAGAAGAGCGAAAAGAAGAGATCTTTCGCTCGGCAGCGATGGCGCGCGCCTTTGGGGTGGATATTGAAGAAATCAGCATAGCCGAGATTGGCGAGCGCTATCCGCATTTGAATCTAGATACGGTGAAAGCCGGCGTTTATTTGGAAAAAGATGGTCAAGGGGATCCTGCCAATATTGCCCTCGCCCTTGCCAAAGGCGCGCGACAAAGAGGCGCCATTCTGCAAGAGCGGGTCAAAGTCAGCGCGATAAAACGCAAAGGACGCCGTGTGACAGGGGTAGATTGGAGAGACGAAAAGGGAGAAGAAGGGCATATCGCCTGTGATATGGTGGTCAATTGTGCAGGCATGTGGGGACATGAAGTGGGCCGCATGGCAGGTGTCAATGTTCCCCTCCATGCCTGTGAGCATTTTTATATCGTCTCTGAACCGATCAAAGGCCTCACACAACTCCCCGTGTTGCGCGTGCCTGATGAATGCGCCTATTACAAAGAGGATGCAGGCAAGCTGATGCTCGGGGCGTTCGAACTTAATGCAAAACCTTGGGCCATGACAGGCATTCCAGAGGATTTCGAATTTGACCAGCTCCCAGAGGATTTTGAGCATTTTGAGCCCATTTTAGAAATGGCAGTAAACCGTATGCCAATCTTGGGAGAAGCGGGCATCCACACGTTTTTTAATGGTCCCGAAAGCTTTACCCCAGATGACGCCTATCATCTAGGCCTTGCGCCTGAGATGGATAATGTCTGGGTTGCAGCAGGGTTTAACTCCATTGGCATTCAATCCGCCGGGGGCGCGGGCATGGCGCTGAGCCAATGGATGGATGCAGGTGAAAAACCATTTGATCTGGGCGATGTGGATATTGCGCGGATGCAACCTTTTCAGGGCAATAAGCATTACCTCTTTGAACGTTCCAAAGAGACACTCGGCCTCCTTTATGCCGATCACTACCCCTATCGTCAAAAGGCCACCGCACGCGGCCTGCGCAGAACTCCATTCCATGAGCATCTCAAGGCACAGGGCGCGGTCTTTGGGGAACTTGCTGGATGGGAGCGGGCAAACTGGTTTGCAGATCACGGACAAGAACGCGGCTATCAGTATTCTTGGAAGCGGCAAAATTGGTTTGCCAATTCAGCACGCGAACATGCTGCCATTCGCACAGGGCTTGGCATGTATGATATGTCCTCCTTTGGTAAATTGCGGGTAGAGGGACGCGACGCGGAACGCTTTTTCAACTATATTTGCGGGGCTGAGATGTCGGTTCCCGTGGGCAAGATCGTCTATACCCAATTTCTCAACCACCGCGGCGGCATAGAGGCGGATGTAACCGTAACGCGGCTCACAGAAACCGCCTATTTGGTGGTCACTCCTGCAGCAACACGCCTTGCCGATGAAACCTGGCTGCGTCGTCATTTGGGCGATTACCAAGTGGTCATTACAGATGTAACAGCGGGCGAAGCCGTTCTTGCGGTGATGGGACCAAAGGCGCGCGCCCTTTTGCAAGCTGTCTCTCCCAATGACTTCAGCAATGCCGGCAATCCCTTTGGCAGTGCGCAAGAGATTGAGCTTGGAATGGGTCTTGCCCGGGTCCACCGGGTGAGTTATGTGGGCGAGCTTGGCTGGGAAATATACGTGAGCAGCGACATGGCGGCACATGCTTTTGAGACCCTCTATGAGGCTGGTCAGGATCACGGGCTTAAACTCTGTGGCATGCATGTGATGGACAGCTGCCGTATCGAAAAAGCCTTTCGCCATTTTGGACATGACATCACCTGTGAGGACCATGTGCTTGAGGCGGGTTTAGGCTTTGCGGTCAAAACCCAAAAAAGCGCGTTCATCGGGCGCGATGCGGTGCTTGCAAAACAAGATGAAGGGTTAACGTCGAGACTGCTCCAGTTTAAACTGACAGATCCCGAGCCGCTCTTGTATCACAACGAACCTATTCTACGAGATGGCGAGATTGTTGGCTACCTCAGTTCAGGGGCCTATGGTCATCACCTTGGTGCAGCAATAGGCATGGGCTATGTACCTTGTGCAGGAGAAAGCGGCGATCAGCTGCTCGCCTCGCGCTATGAGATTGATGTCGCTGGGACCATCTATGAGGCAACAGCCTCTCTACGACCCATGTATGACCCCAAATCAGAGCGCATGAAACAGTAAGAGGGATGAGAGACTATAACGATGGTCACGTCTGTCACTCAGCGGCAACACGCCCCTGAGTGAGAAGCGGCTTGAGGTAACGGCCCGTGTAGCTTTCGCTCACGTCAACGAGATGCTCGGGCGTGCCCTCGGCAACAATTCGTCCCCCTTTTTCCCCACCTTCTGGACCAATATCTATGATCCAATCCGCTGTCTTTACCACGTCAAGATTATGTTCAATCACAATGACAGAGTTACCTTGCTCCACGAGCTCGTGGAGCACCTCCAGTAGTTTGCGAACATCTTCAAAATGAAGCCCTGTGGTGGGTTCGTCCAAAATATAAAGAGTGCGCCCTGTTGAGCGTTTGGAGAGCTCTTTGGACAGCTTGACGCGCTGTGCTTCTCCTCCTGAAAGCGTTGTCGCCTGTTGACCGACCTTGATATATCCAAGGCCAACCCGCATCAGGGCGTCCATTTTTTCCCGAATGGAAGGCACAGCCTGAAAAAACGTTTGAGCATCCTCAACCGTCATATCCAAAACATCCGCAATGCTTTTGCCTTTAAATTGAATTTCAAGCGTTTCTCGGTTGTAGCGTGCCCCTTTACAGGTTTCACAGGTCACGTAGACATCTGGCAAAAAGTGCATTTCAATTTTGATGACACCATCCCCCTGACAGGCCTCACAACGCCCTCCCTTGACATTAAAGCTAAAGCGGCCCGGCTTATAGCCGCGCGTCTTCGCCTCGGGCATGCCAGCAAACCATTCCCGGATCGGCGTAAAGGCCCCTGTATAAGTCGCTGGGTTTGAGCGCGGGGTACGTCCGATGGGACGCTGGTCAATATCAATGACCTTATCCAGCAATTCCAAGCCTTTAATGGTTTCGCAGGGTGCAGGTGTTTGCTTAGCGCCGTTCAGTCGCATTGAAGCCGTTTTAAACAGGGTTTCAATCGTCAGCGTAGACTTCCCGCCCCCGGACACTCCGGTCACACAGACAAAGCGACCCAGAGGAAATTCCGCGGTAATCTCTTTGAGATTATTTCCTGTGGCTTTTATGACTTGGAGAGATTTTCCATTGCCAGCGCGTCTTTCAGACGGCACATCAATGCGTCGCGTTCCCGACAGATATTGGCCCGTCAGAGATTTTGGATCAGAGGCGATGTCCTGCGGGACACCTTGGCTCACCACTTGCCCCCCATGCACCCCTGCACCAGGTCCAATATCAAAGACATAATCCGCCTCGCGGATCGCCTCTTCATCGTGTTCCACAACGATAACCGTGTTGCCCTGATCTCGCAGATTTTTCAGCGTCACCAAAAGCCGATCATTATCCCGCTGATGTAGGCCAATTGAAGGCTCATCCAACACATACCAAACCCCCGTTAAACCGCTACCGATTTGACTGGCGAGGCGTATGCGTTGGCTCTCGCGACCTTATAAAGTGCCTGCATTGCGACTAAGGGTCAGGTATTCCAGCCCCACGTTATTCAGAAAGCCGAGCCGCTCTTTGATCTCTTTCAAGATGGCAGCGGCGATCTCGTTTTTCTGTTTGCTCAGGCTATCAGGGACCGAGGCGCACCACTCAAGAGCCTCCTTGATCGACATTTCCACGACTTGTCCCACATGCAGCCCCGCAATTTTGACGGCCAGCGCCTCTTGTCGCAGTCGATAACCGTCACAAGTCCTGCAAGGACGATTGTTTTGATAGTTTTCAAATTCTTCGCGCACCCAACTGCTATCGGTTTCACGATAGCGCCGCTCCATGTTAGGTATCACCCCCTCAAACACCCGACTAACCTGATAAATGCGCCCCCCCTCGTCATAACGAAAGAGAATTTCTTCTTTGCCAGAGCCATGGAGAAATAC
>WTIQ01000044.1:0-3047 GCA_011525185.1 Paracoccaceae bacterium
GTTTGGAATATCCAAAGATAGCGTAAAAAGTCATGAAAATTTCATCACTAAAAAAGAATTAGGCATGCCGCTTTTGTCAGACGAGAATGGCGATGTTTCAGAACGTTTTGACGTTTGGAAAGAAAAATCCATGTATGGCAAAAAGTACTTTGGCATTGAACGATCTACCTTTCTCATTGATGGCACTGGTCAGGTTGTAAAGGAATGGCGCAAAGTCAAAGTGCCAGGGCACGTTGAAGAGGTCTATAAGGCGGCTGAAGAGCTTTTCAGCTAATCGCACTCTATTCAACTCTGGGCTTGGAATTTTGCCATGATGACTTTAGCGGAAATGGCGGTCGATGTACTGACCACATCAGACGCCAAGGAAAAGACGAGAAAATCGCTCGCGCATGCCGCCTCTTGGGTCTCAGCACGAAAAGACGGCATAGGCATTGAGATCGGAACCGCTGAACCACCTCAAAAGCCCGCACGCCCCGTAAAACCCGACCTTTTATCACCGCGTGACGTCCCAAAGCGTAAACCTGGTTCACCAGAAGGGCGTACAGCTTTGCTGCATGCGGTGGCGCATATCGAATTGAACGCTGTCGATTTGCATTGGGATATCATTGCACGTTTTGCGCATGTTGAATTGCCTTTAGGTTTTTTCGATGATTGGGTCAAAGCCGCCTCGGAGGAAAGCAAGCACTTCAATCTCGTGTCAGCCTGCCTTGAAGCGCGCGGCAGCTTTTACGGTGACTTACCCGCCCATGCGGGCATGTGGCGGGCGGCAGAGGATACGGTGCATGACTTAATGGCACGCTTGGCCGTTGTTCCTATGGTGTTAGAGGCGCGCGGGCTTGATGTGACGCCCAACATGATCAAGATCTTCAAAACACATAAAGAGGATCAATGCGTCGCAGCCTTGGAAACGATTTACGCAGAGGAGGTCAGTCATGTGGCCTATGGCTCCAAGTGGTTTAACTTTATGTGTGGACGCGAAAATAAGGACCCTAAAACAGTGTTCCATGGCTTAGTCTCAAAATATTTCAAAGGCGCGCTCAAACCGCCCTTTAATGAGGAAAAGCGCGCGGATGCAGGCCTGCCACCAGACTTCTACTGGCCGTTAGCTGATGAAGTTAAGCCGCCTGCCTTTATATAGAGGCGCAGCTATCGGCAAATAAATGCGCACTGATCAAGACCGCTTTGTGTCTCTTGTCACTGGGCCGTAGCCCTTATAGCGTTGCATTAGGGAAAATGGGGCTCGCTTTGCAATCACGAATAATGAACCGTTTAGATGGCTATTGCGCCTATTTCTTTCCAGAAAGGCGCATCTTCCTGAAATCTGACGAAGATACGCGTTATATACGCCTGCGTCCCGCCTCTCAGGCTTTTATTTTTGCAAGCCTAAGCGTGTTTCTGGCTTGGTCGATTGTAGCGACATCGATTCTTTTGATGGACTCGATTGGAACGGGAAATTTCCGAGAACAGGCAAAGCGGGATCAAATCACGTACCAAGAGCGTTTACGCGGGATGGAAATCGAACGCGATGAGCGTCGACTAGACGCGGCTTCTGCGCAAATAAAATTTTCCAAGGCCCTGAACGAAGTGTCTGAAATTCAAGTCGACTTGATATCAGCGGAAGTTAGATTTCAAGAGCTGACGTCAGCCTTTGAGAAACTCAAAACAGACCATGCACAGGCAGAGCGGCAAAAACGACGGCTCCAAGAGCAGTTGGCGGCACTCTCTGCGCTCGGTGACACCAGCGGTTTAGACGCACGCGTGATCACGCAATCTGAGATAAACGCAGATGCACTCTCCTTCTTGGAAGATGCTTTGCGCGAAACTGCGAGCGAACGTGATGAGCTCGCACAAGCCGTCGAAAAGGCGAATCAGAATTTAAAGGAGATGACGACGGACCTCCAACTCATGGAGGAGCGCAACGAACAGGTTTTTCGTAGCATTGAAGAGGCCCTTGTCGTTTCCGTTAAACCGATTGAAAAAATATTCAGCTCGGTCGGCTTGAATGCGTCCTCTCTTATTTCAACAGTAAGACAGGGCTACGCCGGTTACGGAGGACCGAGCTTTGTCGCTCCAGATGATCGCGCTGATCTGACATATGAAGAGCAGCGGGCCCATGATATTTTAGCAACGCTTGCCGATTTGAACCTATATCGCATTGCACTTGAAAAGGTGCCTCTGGCGCACCCTTTAAAGCGCTCACATCGGTTCACATCTGGATTTGGTCGTCGTTGGGGGCGCATGCATAATGGCGCAGATTTTGCGGCGCCGCATGGCACCCCGATACATGCAACAGCTGATGGTGTCGTCATTGAGGCGGGCTGGTCATCTGGCTATGGGCGCCTCATAAAAATTCGACATGAGTTTGGTTTTGAAACCAGATATGCACATTTATCGAAGATAAGAGTGAAAAAAGGACAAAAAGTCTCGCACGGACAACATATTGGTGATATGGGAAACACTGGACGGTCGACTGGAACCCATCTCCACTATGAAGTTCGACTGAAGAAGAAACCAATGAATCCGATGAACTACATTAAGGCTGCTAAAAATGTTTTCTAAGAGCAAAATCAACGAACCTGTGCAAAAAGACCCTGATGCCGCGAAACCAGCAATGCCTGTACCTCCTGGATCAGCACCTGAGCAAAAAGCCCCAATCGCCAAGGCAAAACCACCTGCATCTTTGATCTCTGCGGATTTGCACATTGTCGGAAACGTTAAAACGACGGGCGACATTCAGGTCGAAGGGACTGTCGAAGGGGACATTCGTGCTCATCTTTTGACAATTGGCGAGTCTGCGACAATCAACGGAGAAGTTATTGCAGATGATGTCATCGTAAATGGACGAATCGTTGGTCGCGTCAGAGGGCTGAAAGTACGCCTCACCGCCACTGCACGTGTCGAAGGCGATATTATTCACAAAACAATCGCCATTGAATCTGGAGCGCATTTTGAAGGTTCTGTGCAGCGTCAGGAAGACCCGCTCACAAAAGCGAGCCGTCACGCTAAGCCAGCGCCAGCCGCCGCAGCAAAATCGCAATAAACGAAAT
>WTIQ01000044.1:3057-8218 GCA_011525185.1 Paracoccaceae bacterium
GTGCATTGAGTGAAAGACGGCCACGCTGCCGTCTTTTTCGTTTGGAGATTGGGTTAAGAGCCCTTTTTTGGAATCGAATAGGTCAAACTTGCGCGTGCAACAGGCCTATCTTCCCCTTGAGAAAAAATATGCACATCGGTCACCGCAAGCACTTTGCCCAGCTTCAAAAGTGAGCACCTTGAAATCAAATCCTGACCCGCTACGGGCTTGCGCATGAAATCAATCGAACAATTTGTGGTGACCGCCAAAGCTTCTGGTCCGATATGCGCAAGCACCATCAAATAGGCCGATATATCTGCCAAGGAGAACATAGACGGCCCCGACACAGTGCCGCCAGGGCGCAGATGCATATCGCTGACCTTCAATCGCACATGGACTTCCTGCTCTGAAAGCATCTCAATTGCGTAGAGGCCCTGCACCTGTGGAAAAACACCTTCCATAAAACTCAACAGCTCTTCTGCGGTAAAATGCAACGACATGCTTTGCCCTTTCTCTTATTTTGACGTAACCTGCACCCGAACAGCTACGGAGAGCAAGATGCCACTTTTGGAACGTCACGACAAAAACGCAATCGCATATCTTAAAATGAATGCTCCAGAAAAGCTAAATGCGCTTTCAGAGGGAATGCTGAGCGCTCTACAGTCCGAATTTGATGCCTTAAAAGAAGACCGCAGCGTGCGAGCCGTCATTATCTCAGGCGCAGGTAAAGCCTTTTGCGCAGGTCATGATCTCAAAGAGATGACCCAAGGGCGACAGGCAGAGGACGGGGGGAAAGCCTATTTCAAAGCGCTCTTTGAAAAATGTGCCACCATGATGAGCACAATCCGCACCCTGCCCCAACCCGTTATTGCCCAAGTGCACGGGATTGCAACAGCGGCGGGCTGTCAGCTGGTGGCCAGCTGTGACCTTGCCGTCGCAGATGAACAAACAAAATTTGGGGTAAATGGCGTCAATATCGGCCTCTTTTGCTCAACACCGATGGTGGCACTGTCGCGCAATATTCCCCGCAAGAAAGCCTTTGAAATGTTGACAACGGGTGAGTTCATTCCAGCTCAGACAGCGAAGGACTACGGGTTGATCAATAGAATTGCTCCCATAGGGGAACTTGAGCAAATGACCCATACGCTTGCGCAGACCATCGCGGACAAACTCGCCGCAGCGGTTAAAATTGGCAAAGAGGCCTACTATAAGCAGCTCGAGATGTCTTTGGACGATGCCTATGCCTATACAGGGGATGTGATGGTAGAAAATATGCTCTATCGCGACACCGAGGAGGGCATTAGCGCCTTTATTGAAAAGCGAGAGCCAAACTGGGATCAGTAAGCCCTTTTCCACCAAACGAAACATAGTAGCTGTTCATCTCAGAGCGCAAAGGATTCATGAATGACACGCGAAACGCTGAATATTGTGGGCGGAGGAATGGCAGGCTCAGAGGCGGCATGGCAGGCCGCTCAGCTGGGCGTGCCTGTGCGCCTCTTTGAAATGCGCCCCAAGACAGGAACCTTTGCCCATCAAACTGCCTATATGGCCGAGCTGGTCTGCTCAAACTCGTTTCGCTCTAACGATCACGAACAGAACGCCGTGGGCCTGTTGCACTGGGAAATGAAGGCGGCAAATGGATTGATCATCACAGAGGCCTATGCCCATAAATTACCCGCAGGGGGTGCACTTGCTGTGGACCGTGATGCCTTTGCACAGGCCGTCACAGAGAAACTCGCCGCCCATCCCAATATTACCATTGTTCCGCAAGAGGTGGACGAATTGCCCCAAACAGGCCAATGGATTTTTGCCACAGGGCCGTTGACCTCTCCTCTTTTAGGTCAAGCGATTGCGGAAAAGACGGGCGTAGAGTCACTGGCCTTCTTTGATGCCATTGCCCCAATCGTCTATTTTGACAGCATTGATATGAGCAAGGCTTGGATGCAGTCCCGTTATGACAAAGGTGAAACAGAAGAGGAGCGCACAGCCTATCTCAACTGTCCGATGACTAAGGCCCAATATGACGCCTTTATCGATGCTTTGGTTGAGGCGGAAAAAACCGAATTTCACGAAGGGGAAACCGCTGGCTATTTTGATGGCTGTCTGCCCATAGAAGTCATGGCCGAACGGGGACGCGATACCCTTCGTTTTGGCCCCATGAAGCCCATTGGCCTGAGCAACCCGCATAGCGAGGAAAAACCTTATGCGGTCGTTCAACTTCGCCGCGACAACGCGCTTGGCACGCTCTACAATATTGTGGGGTTTCAAACCAAAATGAAATACGGCGCTCAAGTAGATGTCTTGCGCCAAATTCCTGGATTAGAGCAAGCGAACTTTGCCCGCCTTGGCGGGATTCACCGAAATACCTTTCTCAACTCTCCGACTTTATTGGATGTGCAAATGCGCCTCAAAACTCAGCCCAATATCCGTTTTGCCGGTCAAATTACGGGGGTTGAGGGCTATGTGGAAAGTGCTGCAATGGGGCTTTTGGCGGGACGTATGGCGGCTTGTGAGATTTTGGGGCAGAGCCTCCCAGAGGTGCCCCAAGACAGTGCAATGGGAGCTCTCGTGCATCACATCACGGGCGGCGCAGAGGCTAAAACTTTTCAGCCCATGAATGTGAATTTTGGTCTTTTTCGTCCGATTGAGGGATTGAAGTCAGGGCGAAAGGGACGAAAAGACCGCTACAAAGCCTATACAGACCGAGCGAAAGACGCGTGGAGCGCTTGGATTAACAAATCAGCAGTGGACGCATAAGCCCTTTGTGATTAGCGTAACAGTCATGACAGAGACTTTCCTTGATAAAGCCTATAGTACGGGGGACGATTCCCGCGAGCTCTACAAAAATTGGTCCGCAACTTATGATGAAGAAGTCACGGGAAAGGGCTACGTAACGCCGCGCCGCGTTGCGGAAGCCTTGGCACAGTTTTGTAATGACCTGAGCACACCGCTCTTGGATTACGGATGCGGAACGGGCCTCTCCGGTTTGGCCTTTCGCGCGGCGGGGTTTTCAACGCTTCACGGCATAGATGTCTCAGCCGAGATGATTGAAAAGGCTCAGGAAAAAGAGGCCTACACAACGCTACGCCACTTTGAATTGGAAAACGGTCCGCCTGTTGAAGCGGGGGCCTATTCCATTATCGCAGCGGTTGGCGTCATTGGCAGTGGCGCGGCTCCCCTGTCCCTATTTGATACCATCATGGACCTCTTAGCACAAAACGGGCTTTTTTCCTTTTCCTTTAATGACCATACGCTAGAAGATCCGAGTTTTGAGGCGAAGGTCACCGACTACACGTCATCTGGGCAGGCTAGGCTTTTGTTCAAAGACTACGGCGATCACCTGCCTGGCATTGGATTAAAATCGAACGTCTATATTTTAAAGAAACTGTGACACTGACCACTCGATTTGCACCGTCCCCTACGGGTCTTTTGCACTTGGGTCATGCCTTTTCTGCGCTCTTGGCCTTTCAGCTCGCGCAAAAGCAGGGTGGACGGTTTCTTTTGCGGATCGAAGACGTCGATACCACGCGTTCAAAACCTCACTGGGAGCAGCAGATTTATGACGATCTGACATGGCTTGGCCTCAGTTGGGAAACACCCGTCATGCGGCAATCCGATAGGACCGCCGCATATGACGCTGCGATCCAGTCTCTTGCAGAGCGAGGTCTCGTCTATCCCTGCTCTTGCAGCCGAGCTGACATAAAATCAGCCCTTAGCGCACCCCAAGAGGGCGATGTTCACCATGGCCCAGATGGTGTCATTTACCCAGGCACATGTCGCGGGCGCAGGCTGCAAGAGGCCCAGCACACCGATGCCCTACGCCTCAACATGGAAGAAGCAATCAAGCATTTGCCTACGTCACTTCGCTTCAGAGAACATGGCGAAAACCCAGCGCAGCACGATATTGAGTGCGCAGCGCTACCAGCCGATGTGGGCGATATCGTTTTACGACGTCGCATCAGCGGTGAGATCGCATATCATCTTGCCGTTGTGGTCGATGACGCCGCTCAAAAGGTGACATATGTCACGCGCGGCTCTGATCTTTTTGACGCTACAAAAATTCATGTCACTCTGGCAACTTTATTGGGGCTTCCCATTCCACACTATCACCACCACCGTCTGGTCCGAGACGAAAACGGTAAGAGACTGGCAAAGCGCGACGATGCACGATCGCTCAAAAGCCTCCGCGAGCAAGGAAACTTGCCTCAGGATATTTTCGATATGCTCAAAATATGAGCTAGCAAAGACCTTTGCATAATGGAAACAATAGCAAAAAACCGCACCCAGTGGCGCCACCGGCCCGCGCCTGCCTGCCCCCTCGGCAGGCGCGGGCCTCATTTCTAAATGGGAAAAGCGTTATGCAGAGGTCTTTTCTAAATGGGGACGGCGTTGTGCAGAGGTCTTTAAAAGGGATTAATCCGCGACAGGCTTCATAAGCTCAACACTTTCCCCTTCACGCACCGCGCGATAAAAGCAGCTCATGCGGTTGGTATGACAGGCAGGTCCCACCTGCTCAACCAGCAACAAGATGCAATCTTTGTCACAATCATAGCGCAGATCAACGAGCTTTTGCGTATGTCCCGAGCTTTCACCCTTGACCCAAAAGGCCTGCCGAGACCGCGACCAGTAGGTTGCATTACCCGTTTTTAATGTTTTGCGCACCGCTTCTGCGTTCATCCACGCCATCATTAAGACATCTTTGCTCTTGGCGTCTTGCGCAATGGCAGGGATCAGACCTGCGTCATTATAGCTTAAAGTATCGGGATCGAATTCCATCTCTAGAAACCCTTTGAAATTTGCGGTTACATTCCTATCTATGATCCAAATGGCGAAAGGGAAAGTCTATGGCTGGGGAAAATGATCTGATTAAGCTTTACTCCGAACGCATTCTTGCTTTGGCCACACAGTTGCCCCCGTCTTCGCGGCTGGACAATCCTGAGGCCAGCGTCAAAAAACGCTCGCCGCTCTGCGGCTCTGCGGTAACAGTTGATGTCAAAACGGAAAACGGAAGGGTCAGCGAGTTTGCACAAGAGGTGAAAGCCTGTGAACTCGGACAAGCCTCAGCAAGCGTGATTGCCCATGGCGTCATCGGACGCGAAATATCCGAAATCAACGAAGCCCTTGAGACCTTAAAACAGATACTTAAAACAGGAAAAGGCACTCCACCGTAATTTTTCAAAGA
>WTIQ01000387.1 GCA_011525185.1 Paracoccaceae bacterium
CGATCGCGCTGCCCAAACCAAAGACCATAAAGATAGGAACAGACAGAATAAGAAGACCCAAGGAAAAGAAGATAGCAATCGATTTCATCACATATTCTCCTTGGCCTTTACGAGCTCGGCGAGGGTCTCAAGAAATAGCTCTAAAGCGAAAAGAAAGAGGATGGCAAAACCAGTCGGAAAGGCCAGATACATCCACCAAATCGGCAACTCGATTTCAAGTTCCATCAATTGGCCAAGCCTCCGAAACAAAGCTACGGCCTCATTACCAGCAATAAAAAAGATCACTGCTCCGACCAGCATGATTGAAAAGACGAACAAACGCATGAGTAGGAGCTTTTGGCCGGTTAACAAATTTGGCATCAAATCGACCTGGATATGTGCGCCTGATCTCAACAATGGCCCCAAAAGCGGAAACACAAGCCAAGGCACAAGGGCAGGTGGCAATTCGATAAACCAGTCATAGCCTGTACCGCTGATATAGCGTGTAATCGCGCTGGCCGTCAGAGCGAGAACCATCACGCCTGCAATCGTTGAGGCCAAAATAGACGCCGATATTTCCAAAATATGATTGAGAGTGCGAAGAGAGCGAAAGAGCGTGGTCATGGAATGTATCGTCTCAAGGTAACAGCAGGGCCAAGGAGAGGCCCTGCATTTTTAGATATTATTTCGCTGCGAATGCTTTAGCGGCGTTCAACACATCTGCTTCAATCTTGTCCGCAATCGCAGGTGCGACTTCATTGGCCATGAGGGCATCAAATGCGGCAAGCTTGTCGCCTTCCAGTGTGTTGACCACACCACCACGTTCCTGAAATTCAGCCAAGGTTTCTTCGCCTGTGTTCAAGATCGTATCGGTCGAAATTTTGCCAATTTCTGCGCCGACATCCATAAGCAGCTGTTGAAGGTCCGCTGGCAAGCTGTTGAACCATGTCGCATTGGCCATGATGTATGCGTCCGCGTAGTACTGATAGGGCTTTTGACCATGGGTCAGATATTCCCACCAGCTAAAGGCGCGAATGGAACCGGGAGGGCTGTTTATTGTATCGATCAAGCCTGTTTGCAGTCCTGAATACACCTCACCCGTTGGCATAGAGACCGTATTGGCTCCAAGGGCCTCCCACATAGGACGCTCTGCTCCGATGAGTGCTCGGGCCTTAAGCCCTGACATTGTCTCAATGCCATTTAACTCTTGCGTGGAAAAGGTCATCACGGGACCGACGGGATTATACATCAAAAGTACCGTGTCAGATTTCTTTGTGATGTCGCCCCAGACCTCTTGTCCCGTTGCATCATCTGTAAAGAATGCGCGTTGTTGCTCGTAGCTATCAAAGAGACCTGTAAACGACACCACGTTGTAATTTTTGTTGATCGGGGGAAAAGAGACCACTCCGATAATTCCACCCATTTCAACTGCGTTTGACGTCACAGCCCCAAGCTGTTCTCGGATACCAAAAAGCTGACCCGATGGAAAAACATCAATTCTTAGTCGTCCTTCGGCGCGCTTATTCACTTCATCTGCAAACATTTGCGTGTGTATTGCGCTGTGATGTTTTGGACCCCAATGCACAGATAAGCGTGCAACATACTCTTGTGCCTGCGCTACTGCGCCGCTCAATAGTGTCGAAGTCAAAACGCCCCCGACTGCAATCCGTTTCAGTAAGTTCATAGTTTTCTCCCTTTGTCTTTTTTGCGTTTGTTCTTGCGACAAATCGCAAAGGATGCCTGAACAAGAGGCTGACCCTCTATTTCATATAAAAACCTTAGCGCGTGATGTATTCTGTAAACCAATAGAATTCCTCACAGTATTCATACGCCATAGCTATATATTACAGTATATCTCCATTCAGCCATAGCCTAGATGAATAGATGCCGGAGGAATTTTAATTGGTCATAATGATCGCTTTGACTTTAGCGTGAATACTCAACTGGTAACGCGTGGACAAAAACACTCTGTGATGAAGGTGCGCAATATTCATTCTACTGAACATGCCAGAGCCTTGGCTCGGGGACGTTTGCCGCGCCTTATCTTTGATTTTATTGATGGCGCTGCAGGGCGTGAGGTTGCGACTGCCCACAACACGGCTCGATTTGATCAGCTGAGGCTACAACCAAGAGCTATGGCGGATGTAGGCAGTCGATCCATCAGC
>WTIQ01000185.1 GCA_011525185.1 Paracoccaceae bacterium
GCGAGCTCTCCATCATGACCCTCGACAAGTTTGTCGGTGGTCTGGTGCGCGGCTTCGCGACAGACCTCCAGCTCGAGCACGATTTCAGCGTGGAGTTGGACACGGCGCGCCTTCTCGAGGCGGCCGTGGACAAGGTGCTCGAGAAGCTGGGGGTGGATCAACACCTGACCAAATTGTTGGGCCGGTTCGTCGAGGTGGCGGTCGAGGATGATCGGGACGCCAAAGTGCGGCGCCAGTTGTTGGACATCGGTCGGGCCATTGATTACGAGCAAACGCAGCCCTTGCTCGAGCGCCTCGACGGATGGACTCCAGCTCAATTCATGGCCATCGAGAAGGAGATGTCCCGTGAGGTTGAGGTTCGGAAACACCGCTTGATAGAGGAAGCCACACGACTGGCAGAGGACTTGGAGAGGGCCGGTCTGTACGACGTCTTCACTGGGAAATGGGTCATGAAGAGTTGGTTGCCCCGATTGAAACTCGGTCAGGCCAAAGAACAGGGGGTCAAGTTGACCAACGGAATTGAGGATGGGACATGGGCCAAGAAGGGCGATGACGCTGGCGAGGAGGCGATTGCTCCGTTTCATGACCGGCTGGTTGCCTTGGCCCGAATGGAGGCGGAAATGGGGCCCGACGAGCCCGGTCGGGACTTCCGGACCCGAAGAATGTTGAGTCGCCGCCTCGCTCTTGTGGGGACGCTTTCTGTCCTTCGGCAGGCGCACCAGGAGGTCCAGCGTGAAGAGAATGTCCGGACGCTTGGCGCACTCAATCGGATGATTTCGGAGGTGGTCCAAGGCAACCCGGCACCGTACATCTTCGAGCGCACCGGGGAGCGGTATGACCACATCTTCATCGATGAGTTTCAGGATACTTCCGTGACTCAGTGGCACAACCTTGCCGTGGCCGTCGGGGAGACCCTTGGACAAGGCAAGTTGTCCCTGGTCGTTGGGGATGCCAAGCAGGCGATTTATCGCTGGCGCAATGGGGATCACCGCCAATTGGGCATGTTGCCCAATTTGGTCCGTGTGGATGGAGCCGATTTGTCCCCGGCGCTGCTGGATGCCGAGGGAAGGATGGACGATGTGAAGAACAAGGTGCCCCTTCTACAGAACTGGCGCAGCGCTCCGCAAGTGGTGGAGTTCAACAATCTGGTCTACACCGCTCTGTCAGGGGATTTGGAACCTCATCTCGCCAAGGTCTACCAGGATGTGGGTCAGACACCCAAAAAGACCTTCCCCGGTGGAGTGGAAGTCGAGGTGTTGGTGGAGTCGACGGCGGACGATCGATTCGATGCGGTCTGCGCGTGGATGGAGACTCGGATTCGCAAAGCCATGGCGGATGGTTTTGCGCCAGGAGACATCGCGATCCTCGTCCGCAAGAACAAGGAAGCGAAGCGGATTGCCGAGTACCTCCTGTCCCGGCCGGACCGGATCGTGCCCTTCACGGATGAAAGCCTCGCCCTTGGCCGGCATCCGGCTTCGTTGGCCGTTGTGCACCTGCTTGAAGCGATGGAGGAGCCGAAGGAGGCAGGGCCCGTCTTGCGGTTTCTGCAGGCGCTCGGCGCCATCCGGACCCGGCAGGGCATGCCGTGGGACGAAGCCGCCCTCATTGCGACCCACCACCAGGAACACCGCAAGCAGCGAAAGGACCTTTCTGAGAAGCGATGGGGGACCCTGAACGGAGCCAAGGTCTTGAAGGAAGTGGTGCCTGGCTTTGACTTGGCGTCCTGGTCCGCGCTTCCCTTGGCAGAGTGCATCGGCCGCATCCTGCACTCCCTTGACCTCGATGATGCCTACCCCGCCCACGCGGAGGCCCTGCTGGAGATGACGCGGGAGCGGGCGGCTCAGGATGGGGGTCGGTCGGGCTTCCTGGCCCATTGGCATCGCAAGGGTCACACTCAATCCATTCGCGTCCTTCCAGGTCCAGACTCTGTGCGCATCCTCACGGTCCACAAGAGCAAGGGGCTTGAGTTCCCCGTGGTCATCACCCGTTTTGATGACAGTCTGATTCAGGATGACCGCACCCTCATACCGGCTTGGCTGCCCGAAGAGACCTATGGCATACCAGGAGTGGTGGCTCCGCTGAGCGCCCTCAAATCCACGGCCGCCCATGACACGTGGGAGCGCGAGCGGGACCAGCAGC
>WTIQ01000187.1 GCA_011525185.1 Paracoccaceae bacterium
GAACATGAAGTTACTGGTGACGGGAGGCTGCGGGTTTATTGGATCTGCAGTTGTCAGGTTGGCTGTGGGTCGGGAGTATCACGTTTTCAACATTGATAAACTGACGTATGCAGCCTGTCCCGACAACCTGACCTCTGTCGAGGAAAAGACAAACTATAAATTCAGACAGGTGGATATTTGTGATCGCATCGCGCTTGATTCAGTGCTTTCAGAGTTCAAACCGGATGCGATTATGCACCTTGCCGCCGAAAGCCATGTTGACCGCTCCATTGATGGGCCGTCCGACTTCATAGAAACAAATATCACCGGCACATTCACACTGTTGGAGGCCGCGCGGTCCTATTGGCACAAACAGGGAAAACCAGATACCTTCCGGTTTCACCATGTCTCTACTGATGAGGTTTACGGCACCCTAGGAGCAACGGGGCAATTCACCGAAACCACGCCATATGCGCCAAATAGTCCCTATTCTGCGTCCAAGGCGGCAAGTGACCACCTCGTTCGTGCGTGGCATGAAACCTACGGGCTTCCGGTGATTGTCACCAATTGTTCTAACAACTATGGCCCCTATCAATTCCCCGAAAAACTGATTCCCGTGGTCATATTAAACGCAATCTCTGGACAACTCATTCCGGTATATGGCGAAGGTAAAAATATAAGAGACTGGCTCCATGTTGAAGACCACGCCGATGCATTGCTTCTTGCGCTGAGGCAAGGCCAAACCGGACGCACGTATAATATTGGTGGCGAAAACGAATTACAAAACATCGATATCGTTCATAAAATCTGTGAGATTCTTGACCGTTTGCGTCCGCAGAATAAACGATATGCGGAACAAATAACATTCGTTTCAGATCGACCAGGACATGATCTTCGCTACGCGATTGACCCCACAAGAATGCAAACGGAGCTTGGATGGCGCCCGTCTTTTACCCCTGAAACGGGGTTGGAAGAAACCGTTGCTTGGTATCTTGAAAATGAAGATTGGTGGAAAAAAGTTCAAAACCGCCATTCTGTCACCGACCGCCTTGGAACCAAAGTATGAAAGTTCTGGTTTTTGGAAAAACCGGTCAAGTATCAACTGAGCTGGGCTTTCTGTCTGACACAATATGCCTTGGCCGATCAGAGGTCGACCTCAGAAGTCCTGCTGCTTGCGGCGAAATCATTCGGACAATGAAACCCGATGCGGTTATCAACGCTGCAGCCTATACTGCCGTGGATAAGGCAGAGGAAGAAGAAGACCTTGCAACAGTCATTAACTCGGATGCCCCCGCAGAAATGGCTACCGTATGTGCTGATTTAGACATTCCTTTCGTACACATATCTACAGATTATGTCTTTGATGGGTCGCTAGACAGGCCCTATCAGATTACTGACAGAACCAATCCCTTGGGGGCTTACGGAAGAAGTAAGCTCAAAGGCGAAATCGCGATACTTGATGCTTTTGCTGATGCTGTGATCGTCAGAACGTCTTGGGTGTTTTCGGCACATGGATCCAATTTTCTGCGCACAATGTTGAGGCTTTCTTCGAACCGTGATCATCTGAAAATCGTGTCCGATCAATGGGGCGGACCAACCTCTGCGAGATCAATTGCACGTATGGCTATGAACATTATTACCAAGGCCGGAACAGGGCCGGAACAGAAAGGCATCTTTCACTTTTCGGGTGCTCCGGATACCACATGGGCAGATTTTGCCGAGGCAGTTTTCAACGCGGCGAAAAGATCCATGACTGTGGAGAAAATCAAAACATCTCAATACCCCACACCTGCCCGACGTCCGCTGAATTCGCGGCTTGACTGTTCAAGGATAATGGAAAGCTTTGGAATAGAACGTTCCGATTGGCGAAGCGATATGATGGATGTTATGAAAGACCTAAAAGGAGTCGATTGGTGACTGAACGTAAGGGAATAATCTTGGCGGGTGGCACAGGGTCACGTTTGCATCCCATTACAATGGGTGTTTCGAAACAACTCCTTCCCGTTTATGATAAACCAATGATTTATTATCCGTTGTCTGTCCTGATGTTGGCGGGGATCAAAGAGATTGCAGTCATAACCAATCCCGAATACATGCAACAATTCCAACGGCTTTTGGGTGACGGATCCAACTGGGGTCTATCTTTGACCTATATAGAAC
>WTIQ01000123.1 GCA_011525185.1 Paracoccaceae bacterium
GTCGACTTGACGATGGTGCTAAACGGCGCTTTGGCTGGGCTTGTTTCTATCACAGCAGAGCCGCTTACACCAACTCTCGGCTGGTCGGCATTGATTGGCGGCGTCGGCGGTGTCGTCGTGGTCTACGGTGTTCCTTTGCTTGATCGTTTCAAAATCGATGACGTGGTTGGCGCGATCCCAGTGCACCTCTTTGCAGGAATTTGGGGAACAGTCGCAGTGGTCTTAACAAATCCAGACGCCTCACTTGGGACACAAATCTACTCTATCATCGTTGTTGGGTTGTTTGTTGTCGTCACATCTTCGATTGTTTGGATGGTTGTGAAAGCCATTTCTGGCATCCGTGTGTCATCTGATGACGAACTTCAGGGATTGGATACCTCCGAGTTGGGTATGGAAGCCTATCCAGAATTTGCTCAAACAAACTGAGTAAAAATTTCTAAGAATTAAGACCAAAATGGCCGTCGTTTGGCGGCCATTTTTAGATTTTGAAAAGTCTTTTCTGTAAAAATCATACATCTCAAAAACTGAGTTGGTGAACAGGAAAGAAAGAAGAATGAACAGAATTCAAGGGTGGCTCGTTGGTGTTGATCAGGGTATGTTCGACCTTTTTTCTCACTTTAACACTGAGGGTGAGATGTGGGTCGGAGAGGGCGAGCGATCTGTACAGCAATGGGTGGACTTTTCTGAAGCTTTTGCAGAGCCTCCATCCGTGAATGTCCACGTAAGCCTCTGGGACTTTGGAAAAAACTCAGCCGTGCGTTTTGATATTTGGGCCGAAGATATCACTGAAATGGGCTTCAATGTCGTATTTAAAACATGGGGTGACACGCGTGTCGCTCGGATACGCGTCAATTGGCAGGCCGTTGGGCAAGCAAGAGAATGTTACAATGACAGTAAGATTGCTTGACGCAAGAGAGGCTTAGTAGTGACCTTCATAAATGGGGCCGAGTGTGCCTTCCTCAAAGAGGGATGAAACCGATGTTCCAGACCAAATATTCAGAATGGCCTGAGCAAAAATCGGTGCAGTTGGAACAATCCTTATTTTTTGAGAGGCCTTTACCGCTTCATTAGGCTCGATCGTGTCCGTTATTACAAGCGATTTCATCACAGATGCCGCGATGCGTTCGACAGCTGGCCCAGATAAGACGCCATGCGAGATATAGGCATGCACCTCTGAAGCGCCTGCATCCATAATGACTTCTGCGGCTTTACAGAGTGTCCCTGCTGTATCCACCATGTCATCGACGATGATACATTTTTTGCCTTCTACATTGCCAATCACGGTCATTTCAGCGACTTCACCAGCTTTTTCGCGCCTTTTGTCTACGATCGAGAGGGGTGCATTCAAGCGTTTGGCCAGTTCTCTGGCGCGTGCCACACCGCCAACATCTGGCGAAACAACCATAATATCATCACCATTGCCTTTGAACTGATGGCTGATATCGAGCGCGAAAACGGGGGAGGCGTATAAGTTATCTACGGGAATATCGAAGAACCCCTGTATCTGCGTGGCATGTAAATCCATCGTAAGAACCCGTTCAATACCCGCTTCGACAATCATATTGGCTACCAATTTTGCGCTGATTGGAGTGCGGGCCTTGGAACGTCTGTCTTGGCGAGCATATCCAAAATAGGGCATAACTGCCGTGATCCGGCTCGCCGATGAGCGCCGCAATGCATCAGCCATACTGAGAAGTTCCATCAAATTATCATTTGCTGGGTTTGAGGTGGGCTGAATAATAAACATATCCTCGCCTCTCACATTTTCGAAAACTTCGACAAAAATCTCCTGATCATTGAACCGTTCAACACGTGCATCTACAAGCCCGACACTCACGCCACGGTGAAGCGACATGCGACGTGTGATGGCTTTAGCAAGGCTGAGGTTTGCGTTCCCGGCGATTAACTTTGGTTCATTGACAGTAGGCATTGATTTTTTCTTTCTTCATCCACGTTTATGAAAGATTCGTGACATTGACACCGCCTAGCATGGCATTACGCTTATGCAAAGTGACCCTATCCACAGGACCCTTATTATGGCCCACATTGACTATTTCTTTTCCACTATATCGCCATATGCCTATCTCGCTGGGAATGAGTTAGAAAGTATTGCTGCAAAGCATGGCGTAAGTCTCACC
>WTIQ01000223.1 GCA_011525185.1 Paracoccaceae bacterium
AAATTATATGATTTGATTTGGAAACGGACCATTGCCTGTCAGATGGAAGCCGCTCGGCTGGAACGGACGACGGTAGACATCGCCAGTCAAGATGGTCAGGTTCAACTGCGCGCAAATGGTCAAGTCGTATTGTTTGATGGCTTTCTCAAAGTCTATGAAGAGGGCCGCGATGACGTGGCCCAAGATGGCGATGATAAACGATTGCCGCAACTCAATGCAGGTGAAGCGACGCAAAAGCTCTCTGTCACACCCGAACAACATTTCACACAACCGCCGCCCCGCTTCACGGAAGCCACGCTTGTCAAACGAATGGAAGAGTTGGGGATTGGCCGGCCTTCGACCTACGCCAGCATTGTCACAACGATCCAAGACCGCGAATATGTGCGGAAAGAGCAAAATAGGCTTATCCCTGAGGACAAGGGGCGCATCGTCACTATTTTCCTTTTGAACTTTTTCAAACGCTATGTGGAATATGATTTTACAGCCGCGCTTGAGCAACAATTGGATCATGTGAGCGCGGGGGATGAAAACTATAAGGATGTGCTTGGCGGGTTCTGGCGTGACTTTTCCAAGGCTATTTCCGAAACCTCAGAACTCAGAATTTCAGAGGTCTTAGACGTTTTAGATGATGCTCTTGCACCTCAGCTTTACCCGCCGCGCAATGACGGATCAGACCCGCGTCAATGTCCTCTCTGTGGCGTGGGGCAATTGCATTTAAAAACCTCTCGCACGGGCGGGTTTGTTGGGTGTGGGAACTATCCTGAATGTCGCTACACGCGCCAGATTGGTGGAGATCACCAAGACTCAGGGGATAAGGTCCTAGGGCATGATGAGGGTGATGAGATCAGTCTTAAGTCAGGCCGGTTTGGTCCGTATGTCCAGCGCGGTGAGGCCAGCGAAGATGTGCCAAAGCCGCCGCGTGCAAGTCTGCCAAAGGGGTGGGCTGCGGCGGATATGGATTTGGAGAAGGCGTTGAAACTTCTCAGCTTGCCCCGCCAGATCGGTCCTCATCCCGAAGATGGTGAGATGATTGAAGCGGGTATTGGGCGATATGGGCCATTTGTAAAACATGGTCGGGTTTATGCGAATATCAAAGATGCAGACGAGGTCTTTACAATAGGCATGAATCGCGCAGTAGAAGAATTGGCGCTAAAGGCCAGCAAATCTGGAGGGCGGGCGCGTGTTGCGGCAAAGCCTCTTCACGAACTTGGCGAGCATCCCGAGCTTGGCGGTGCGGTAAACGTCTTTGATGGGCGCTACGGCCCTTATGTAAAGCACGAGAAAACAAATGCGACCCTGCCCAAAGATGTGAAACCAGAGGATGTGACGCTTGAGATGGCTGTGGCGCTGGTTGCTGAAAAGGCCGCGAAAAAAGGCGGCAAGAAAGCAGGCACGAAGCGAAAGGCAGCGGCGAAAAAGTAAATTTTTGGCAGGCCTCCCACTTGTGGTTGGCGTACTGAAAAAGCTAGTGTAGCGCCGATTTTGGGGGCCTTTGGCGTCCAGTGAAAAACGTAACACACTGTGTGGGAGGACGATTGTGAAAAAAGTATATGCATCCGCAAAAGACGCTCTTGATGGGCTTTTGTTTGACGGAATGTTTATTGCAGCGGGGGGCTTTGGTCTATGTGGTATTCCAGAGCTTCTTTTGCAGGCGATCAAAGAGGAAGGCACCAAAGATCTTACATTCGCGTCAAATAATGCGGGCGTTGACGATTTTGGAATTGGTATCTTGTTGCAAACACGACAAGTGAAAAAGATGATAAGCTCTTACGTGGGCGAAAATGCTGAGTTTATGCGTCAGTATTTGTCAGGCGAGCTGGAGCTTGAGTTTAACCCACAAGGGACTTTAGCAGAGCGTCTGAGGGCAGGCGGCTGCGGGATTCCAGGGTTTTACACAAAAACGGGTGTCGGAACGGTCATTGCAGAAGGCAAAGAGCATAAAGAATTTAATGGCGAAACCTTCATCATGGAAACTGGACTGTTTGCGGATATTTCGATTGTGAAAGCGTGGAAAGCGGATGCGACTGGCAACCTTGTTTTTCGAAAAACGGCACGCAATTTCAACCCTCCCGCAGCGATGAGCGGCAAAATTTGTATAGCGGAGGTTGAGGAAATTGTTCCAACGGGCAGCCTTGATC
>WTIQ01000459.1 GCA_011525185.1 Paracoccaceae bacterium
TTACGTAAAAGAGCACTATTCACCCGCGCTGTCATCGCACGCTCTGATACCTCAACGACAATTTCACGCCCCGCGTGGTCTTTGATGCTCTCAAGAGTTGCTATGGTGTCCTGCGCAGCTCCCTCATATCCCAACTGTTATAGTGTATAGTTGAATGACACATACTGCTTTGGGAAGGCAGAAAGCTTTGACAAGCAGTCACGCCGCATCTTATCTTTGAGCGCTTTATACTTCGGTTCTCTTACAACCTCATAGAAGAGGTCAATAAAATGCCCTGGCATCACGCGGGTGCCATCTGGCTTATCCCAACGAACGAGCGCTTCAAAGCCTTCAATGCTTTGGCTCTCCATGTTCCAGATGGGCTGCACCTCATAATGCATCTCACCCTTCTCGAGGGCTTCCTGTATTTCATCGGCACGGATAAAGACGCCACGCTTGCGCAGGTTCTCCATCATCGCCTCTGTCGCGCCCAACACTTGGTTGCGTCCTGTGCTCTTGGCTTCACGAGCGACAAGGTCTGCAAGGTGGAGTACATCTGTAAGCCGGTCTGCGGTATACAGGGGTGCAAATCCAATACTAGCTGTGCGGTGAATATCGCGGTTATTCCAATGCACGTTGGTCTCTTCCAACGCTTGGCGAAGGCTCTCACCAAAGCGCGCGGCTTCCTCCCAGCCATGCCAGCGGCGGATAACCGCAAACTCCTCCCCCCCAAGGCGGATTGCATCTCCGTCTACTTCAGAGAGCTTGCGCATTTTCTCACCCAAGGTGCGCAAAAGCGTGTCACCGGCCTCATGGCCAAAGCTGTCATTCACTGATTTGAAGTGGTCGATGTCGAGAACATAGAGCGCTTTGTCTTCCACCCGTGCACCGTCAGCGAAGCGCTGCTGCATGCCGCGACGGGACAGAAGCCCTGTCAGCTCATCATGCTCCACCATATAGGCCAGTTGGGTCTGGGTCTGCACGAGTTCAGTGACGTCTTCGAATTGCGTCACAAGCAAACGCCCAGACCCATCTACCTTATCAAACCAACGCTGAGAACGGTGAACAGAACGAATATTGCCTTTAGCTGTGCGTACTCGAATTGGCTCCTTTGTTTCAAATAACTCACCGGTTGGGAGTTGTTTTAAATAGTGTCTGAGCTGCATCAGGTCAGCCGCTGAATAATCCAGATAGAGTCGAAGACCTATTGGTATGTCCTCCAACTCTGTCGTTTCAAATGTCCGTAAAGCAGCGTTGGATGCGTATACAAAGTTAAAGTCCTCATCAACGATCGTGTAACTATTTAGACCTTCTTTTAGATAGCTCTCTGCAGTTTCACGCGCTTGCTGTAGCTCAGTGACGTCTAAAATTGTATGGATCACGCGCCATTCGCTGGAGGATTTATCGATCTTTACATTGAGTTTTGTATAAATTTTTTCACCAGTCTTTGTGATAAAGGTCGGTGTCCAATTACCTTCTGCATATGAGCCTTCAAGAAACTTGTCTCGACTTCTGTTGAAATGCTCTCGATGATCAGGGATCAAAAAACTAGCCAAATCTGCGCCAACAATTTCTTCACGATTATACCCCATGCGATCTATCCAAGCATCAGAACATGTTAAAATTGCGTGATTACGTCCTTCTGTTAGAATCATCGCTGAACTGTTGTTCAAAAGGGATGCTGACATTCTCTCTTGCGTTAGCAGTTGAGTGACATCCTCCAAGTTACAAATTAACAGTCGATCACTTCCTGATGGGTTGTCAAACCACTTAAATTGGAGCTTAAAATAAACCTTTTTGCCATTTTTCTGGATGTATTTGCGTGCTTCAGGTACCGAATAAATTTCGCTTTGGTCAATAAATCTTTGTAAGTTTAAAAGCGACTGGTTTGTGATCTTTAAGTTGCGATATGTCACGCTTCAAATTGCGAATTGGGCTCTCAAATCTACGAATTTTCAATCCTGTTTTTTACTTTACGAATCGGAAATATAACGGAGGAGACTGAGAGAGGTATTTCCGCCCTCAGACTAGCTTCTAAACACAGACAAATTGTCGACCATAATTGAAATGTTCTAAGGAACTGAGTTAAGCAAATCGAAAGTTAAGAATACGACTGTTGGAGCGGAAAGCTCGAACAGTGTTTAAAAATTTCTGGCA
>WTIQ01000361.1 GCA_011525185.1 Paracoccaceae bacterium
AAAAGAACAGAAGAAAAATCGCTCAGAAACGCGCCCAAAAGCACGCCTTTTGAGCGCACGTATCTCGTCCCGTCAGTAAGCTTTTCACTGAAACGTGTGGAGGCACCTGCGTCCTGTTGAGTGTTCAAAATCATCTGTAAAGCGAAGCTCAGTATCAAACTCAGCATGCTAAAAACCATAACGACGAGGAAGCTACCACTGACCCCGAATGCGGTAATCAACACTCCACCGATCAACGGGCCCAAAAGAGTTGACACCTGAAAGCTGAGGTGATGTAGCGCAACGCCTGCCCCAATTTTGGGCTGTTCCAACCATTTCGCTATCAATGAACGACGCGCTGGTAATGCGACTGACAGGAAGGCAGTATGTGTTGCCAACAATAAGAAGAAAGCAGCGAGAGAGACCTCGCTGAACTGGAGCTGTAGTGCGATCACGCAAGTTGTCGCAACACTCCCAATAGCAGCGATCCTAAGAATCTTTATGCGATTATATGTGTCGGCCCAGAAACCCCCCAAAAATCCAAATACAATCATCGAAGCGGCGTAGACAAGACCAAGAAAGCCGACCCAGAAGCTACTGCCCGTAAGCTCCCAAACATGGTACAAAGAGGTTACAACAGTAATCTGGCGCGCCAACGTCGATAGTGTCGAGCTGAGCCAAAGACGCTGGAAATCTCTGCTCTCGACCAGTGGTGAGGTATCAACAAATGTCTTCTTCGGCATGGGGCTAGTTTGCTTCCGTTTTATTAGAATTTTGAGTTTGCTATTATGCTAGGATGCGATTGCCGCTCGCCACCGCGCTTCACGGTTTTTCATAACCTATCTGTCAACACATCTTAAAGGTGATTTTGTCATATTTTTTGGCAATTTATGGAAGATGAAAAAGCTGGAAATTGACTAAATTTTACGCCGAGATTGTCAGCTTTTTTATAGAAGACCTCCAGTTAACCCCGCCCTTTTTCGAAAATGAGCCGGCAGATATACTGCGATCTGTAAATGTGATATGCGTTTGATGCTATTCAACCGATAAGAAAAAAGCCCTATCGTATTTGACAGGGCTTTTCGTTATTTAACTTTCAGGCTTTTACGTTGGCTCTGGGGCCAAATCGGGATCGGCTTCGGGCTTTGCCTTTGGCTTGGTCTTGGGAATGGCGGTCAGAGATGGTTTACCACCCGAAGAAGATGTATCCCCCTCGTCATCATCCGCCTCCGGATCCTCTCCGCGCATGACCCGCTTGATCTGATCTCCCGTGAGCGTCTCATACTCCAAAAGCCCTTGGGCCAGTTTTTCCCAATCGTCCTTTTTCTCCAAGAGAATGGCATGGGCGCGATCGTAGGCCTCTTGGATAAAGCGCTTCACCTCATCCTCAATCAATTCCTTTGTATTTGCAGATACGGAGAAACCTGCAGTGTTGCCAGAGTATCCTTCATGCGCTTCTGAGTAATCGACATCGCCCACTTTATCAGACATCCCCCAGCGCAGCACCATCGCACGTGCCAAACCAGAGGCCTGTTGTATGTCGCCAGCTGGCCCGTTTGACACATTTTCCTCGCCGTATTTGATGATTTCGGCCGCTTTGCCCGCCATAGTCATAGCAAGCTTTTCCTCACATTCCGACTTATGCCAGTTTAAGCGATCAATTTCTGGAAGCGAGACAACCATACCCAATGCACCACCGCGCGGGATGATCGTCGCTTTGTAAACAGGGTCACATTGTGGAAGGCTCAGACCCACAATCGCATGCCCTGCTTCGTGGTAGGCCGTTTTTTCCTTTTGGTCAGCGGTGAGCACCATACTGCGTCGCTCAGCACCCATCATCACCTTGTCTTTGGCGTTCTCAAAATCGACCATATTTACAACGGAGCGCCCAATGCGCGCCGCCATCAATGCCGCTTCATTCACCAAATTGGCAAGGTCTGCACCAGAAAAACCTGGCGTCCCCCGCGCAATAAGACGCAAATCGACATCGGGCCCAAGTGGGGTCTTGCGCGCATGGACGTTTAGAATTTTCTCACGTCCCTTAATGTCTGGGTTAGGTACTGTGACCTGACGGTCAAAACGACCTGGGCGCAAGAGAGCAGGATCAAGAACATCACGGCGGTTCGTTGCGGCAAGGATAATGACCCCTTCATTGG
>WTIQ01000160.1 GCA_011525185.1 Paracoccaceae bacterium
TTGAAGTTGTGAAATTTGGCGCAACAATCCCCGCGCAAGGCGTTTCTCTCGTTCGTTTTTTGCCAAATCAAGAGCACGTCTTAGGACGATAGAGGCTTCGGTTTTTTTGTCCTGACGAAAAAGTGCATTTCCAAGCAAGATCCGTGCTGCAAAATTGTCTGTGTCCATCTTGAGCGCGAGACGCGCTGTATCCTCTGCAAGGTCCGCTCGACCCAATTCTAACGCGGCCCGATACCTGAGCAGAGCGGCATCCAGCGGATATGTTTTCCAAACGGGGACAGCATATTGAATAGCAGCCTTGTAATCGCCCGTAGACAGTGCGTCTTGTGCCTGTTTTAAATCGTTAGACGCCAAAAGGGGCGACGCCAAAAAGGGCAAAATAGCAAGCGCTTTTAAAGTGGAGTTCGCTTTCAATTTCATGTCGCAAAACCTGTGGTAAAAATAATCTTAAAAACAATGAAATTAGGAGGCGTTCTTTTCTCCGTGTCCATTTTGGTCTTCGGGATACACCAAACCAGCTGAAATCACCAGTTTTGCGGCGTCTTCTATGCTCATATCCAACTCAATTACATCTTCTTTTGGAAAAAAGAGGAGAAAACCTGATGTTGGGTTGGGTGTCGTGGGAACAAAGACCGAGAGCAATTCACCCTCTTGTCCCGCGCGTGCTTTAACTTCGTCTCGTGCAGGTGTTGATATAAAGCCAACAGCCCAAATGCCTTTACGGGGATATTCGATGAGACACGCCTTTTCAAAAGACCGATCGGCTTGAGAAAATACGGTTTCAGCGATTTGTTTCACGCCCGAATAAATCGAGCGCACAATCGGCATACGGCTGACAAAGCGTTCGCCTGTTCGTATGAGGGAGCGACCCAAGAGGCCTTTGGCCAGCCAGCCGATAAAGGTTGTAAAGAACAGGAAGAAAAACACGCCGATGCCGCGCAATTGCAGGTCGGTCTCCGCCCTAAAGACGGTTTTAAGAAAATTTTCTGGCTGATACGGACCTGGGACAAAGGGTAGAACGACCCCGTCAACCCATCCAATCACCGTCCAGACGAGCCAGACGGTCAGCCCAACGGGGGCAATAACCACAATTCCCGTAAGAAAACTGTTTCGAAGCCCCGCAAAAAGAGGTCTGCGCGGCGGTGTTTCGGGCTTGTTAGAAAAAGGTTCGCTCATGTTTGGTCACTTTCGTTCATTGTTTTAGAAACGAAAGGAGAAATATACAATAACATGAGATATTAATTTTCACTTTTGGGCGCAGATTGCACCAGCAATTTTGGCCCCCAGTGCCGCATTGTTTAAAACAAGTGCTTTATTTGCCTGAAGTGAACGCCCCTGTGTAAGGTCAAACAGACGAGAAAGCAGAAAGGGGGTGACCTCTTTTGCCGATATCTCTTGCTCTAAGGCCGCTTCAAGCGCTTGAGCAATAAACGGTTCAATCTCCTCGATCGGTATTTCGGCGTGTCTCGGGATTGGATTGGCGATAAGTTGCCCCCCCGCGATCCCCAAACTTTGTCGCATGAGATGTGCTCTGGCGATGCCGGTCACTTCATTCATGCGCAAGGGGGAACGCAGGCCAGAACTCCTCGACCAAAAGGCGGGCAGGTGATCCTGTCCATAACTGATCACAGGCACCCCGAGTGACTCTAAAACTTCCAGCGTTTTGGGGATGTCCAAGATCGCCTTAGGGCCTGCGGCGATGACGCTGAGCGGTGTCTGTGCCAGCTCTTGTAAATCTGCGGAAATATCAAAGGTCTTCTCCGCATGGCGATGAACGCCGCCAATCCCTCCTGTGGCAAAGACCTCAATGCCTGCCAAATGTGCTGCAATCATAGTTGCGGCCACTGTGGTCGCGCCTGTTTTGCCCTCAGCAAGGCAGACTGCCAGATCAGCGCGTGACAATTTGGCAGCGTCTTTGCTTTGGGCCAACGCTTCTAGCTCGTTTGTCGAAAGGCCAATTTTAAGCCGTCCATCAAGAACTGCGATTGTCGCGGGGGTGGCTCCGTTTTCTTTGACCGTTGCTTCTACGTTTTGCGCGATCTCCAAATTTTGCGGGAAAGGCATCCCATGCGTGATAATGGTGCTTTCCAGTGCAACAACGGGTTTCGTGTCGTGCAAGGCCGTTTGAACGGTGGGATGAACATCCATATCGAGCATCTTTACTTAATCCTTACGTGCGATGTGATCAGCGGCGGCATCTAAGCTTTCGCGCAGTGCAAAATGTTTGTCATGGCCTTCAAGCGTGAGGTGAATATGGGTTGCCATAAAGACATCTCCCGCCCCCGTGATCAGATGTGCGTCAACCTGTTTTGGTGTTTCGCTTACAGTGTCACATCCTTGTTCAGCATCACAGGCCCTCTGCGCCCCGTGTGTCACCAACGCACGTTTTAAGCCGAGATCAAGGAGTGCCTTGGCCGCATCAGCGGCCTCTTTATAATGGGTCTGTGCAAGACTATTGGCTTCCGTCAGATTGCAATAAAGCGTCACATTGGGATGCGTAAGCAAGGGGCGAAGGCGTTCAACTTTTCCTGTGGAGGCAGGAGAGAGATGCAAGTGCGCTTTTGAAAAGGCAGGGCTGTTGGCGATAAAGCCGAGCTGCTGCGTCGTAAAGTTGCCATCGACGATCATCATAGCGTCACTTGGCCGTTCATCCGAGCCAAGCCTACCGTCTTGCAGGGGGAGTAAAACATCCTCTCCAAAATGCTCTAGCGAGCGCGCATCTGCGACGGCCAAGACGGCGCCTTGATCATCTTCAATAACCATATAGGCGTCCGTTTTGATATCGGCGCGTTGCAGCATATGCTCGGTGCGCATACCAACGGCCTTACACTGTGTGACAAGCTCTGTTCCGTCATGATCTGTCCCAACGCATCCCAGTATAATTGGTGAATATCCTAAATCCGCCAGACGCTTTGCGATGTTGTAGCCAACCCCGCCTGGTCTGCGCAGGATGTTTCCGCCGCGATCCTCGCCAAAGGACGCCTCACCATCAAGGCGACCTACGACATCCCAGAGGTAACTGCCCATGCAGATGATATCGCTTTGTGTTTGGCTCACTGAGCGGGCACCGCAAAGGTCAGCGCGGCCCAGAGGCTGACCCAGAGCGCATCTCCATGTACTTTGGCCTCTGCACGCCGCAAGACCACGCTATCGAGAAGATAATCGTGATTGGCCTTGACTGGGATAGCTGCTTGGCCAGCGTTATTGGTTCTCACGGTAAAAACGGTGACTGATTTTTCACTATTGCGCTCAAACACTTCAACCTGTGCATTTGGCAAAGGAGCGCCCTTGTATAGCAGTAATACATCCAAGTGATCCAAGCGCGAGCGATAGGGGTTGTCCAGCGCCACAAATTCGATTTCTAGACCTTGCGCTTTGTCCTGCCCCTGCGCCGCGCCCACGCCGATAAGAGCTTTAACAAACCTGAAATAAACCTCTTGGAAATTCTCTTTTGGAAATCCCAGTTTGGCATGTGTTTCAAGAGCATGCTCTTGGGCCTTGTGCGTGGCAAAAGCCACAAATTTATCCCAAACGCGATATGTAAGTTTCGAAGCCTTTGACGCGTAGACAATGCTTAATAGACCGTCGGATTGTGGCGTAATGCTAGCTGCAGGCAGGTCACCTGCACGCCCTGCAATTTTGGTATTTCTGCTATTGAGGTCCACATAAAAACGCTCGAAGCGCGTTTCGAGATACGGTAAACTCATCCCGCTTAGGGTTTCGCCGTTCTTAATAGACACAGCTATGGCTTGACCTTTTTGTGCAATAAATGTTTCTGGCTCTAACCAGACTTCATGCGCGTGCAATTTGTGCGAAGTGAAGAAAGCCATTACAGACAAGAGGCCAACTTTGAAAATGACCCGCGCGATCCGCTTTGTTTTTTTCTCTCTACTCATGATACTTCCCCTTGGACAGCTTAGGGCACATGAAGTTACTCCAAATATCGTTGATCTTAAATTACACGATGAGGCCGTGGATATATCAATGCGTCTCAATGTTGAAGCCTTTTTGGCGGAGATTGATCTTTCACAAATCACCAATACAGATGAGGCTGAGGCGGCTGGCAGTTATGTGGTATTGCGACAGCTCTCTGCCGACGAACTCACGGCGCGATTGATCGAGAAATGGCCAGCGTTTTCTGACAAAATATTGTTGGATGGTTCTGAGGGAAATGGGTTAACGCTCATGTTTGAGGGCCTTGATGTCCCAGAAATTGAAAGCTTGGACGTGCCACGACTGAGCACCGTCTCAATGCGTGCCGTATTGAACGCGCCTCTTGCCTCGACACACGTCACATTTGATGCGAGCTTTGGTGCGACAGTGCTGCGGCAAGTCGGCGTTGCGGAGGGGCTGACGCAATATTTGGATGCGGGCCAAAAAAGTGATCTGATTTTGGCAACTGGTAACACGCCTGCATCGGGTTTTGAGCGCTTTGTCGAATACGTGCCCGTAGGATTTGCACATGTAGTCCCTGACGGCATGGATCACATTATATTTGTCCTTGGGCTTTTTCTTTTATCTCTCAAATTGTCTGTCCTTTTATGGCAAGTCACAGCCTTTACGCTCGCCCACTCCATCACACTGATTGTAGGGGCTTCAGGTGTCATTCCTATTTCACCAGAGATTATCGAGCCTTTGATTGCGCTTTCCATTGTCTTTATCGCCCTTGAAAATGTCTTCTTCAGCAATCTTAAGGCGCATCGCACCGCGGTGGTCTTTGGCTTTGGACTGTTGCACGGCTTGGGATTTGCATCGGTCCTCACCGAATTTGGCTTGCCCACAGGGCAGTTCATTGCAGCTCTTATTGGTTTTAATGTCGGCGTGGAGTTGGCGCAGATTTTCGTTATTTTGTGCGCCTTCGTCCTTGTCGGGCTGCCATTTGGACGAAAGGCCTATTACCGAAGTGCCATCACTATTCCTGCCTCCCTTGTGATTGCAGGGATTGGTGGGTGGTGGTTTGTCGAGAGAATTGACATCATCTAAGCAAAACGCGGTTTTCGCTTGCATTCCCCAGTAAGGCGGCTTAATGGGGCGCTACTTCGCAGGCAGAAGCGGGTTATGGGACAGACAGCCCCCTTAATCCACCGGTTGAAGCTGATGCTTTCACACTTCTGCCAAGGTTTAAACCGGAAAGGAAAAAAACATGGCTCTACCAGAGTTCACACTTCGTCAGCTATTAGAAGCAGGCGTACATTTTGGCCACCAAACACAACGTTGGAACCCACGCATGGGCGAGTTCATTTATGGCGCGCGCAATGGCATCCATATTATGGATTTGACACAGACCGTGCCGATGCTCGATGCGGCCTTGAATGTTATTCGTGAAACCGTCGCAAAAGGCGGTCGCGTTTTGTTTGTAGGAACCAAACGTCAAGCCTCTGGCCCTGTGGCCGATGCTGCCGAAAAATGCGCGCAATATTATATGAATCACCGCTGGTTGGGTGGCACTCTGACCAACTGGCAAACCGTATCTCAGTCGATCAATCGCTTGATCGAAATTGAGGAAAAGCTGGGGTCGGGGGCGGAAGGTCTGACCAAGAAAGAGCGCCTTGGCATGGAACGCGAGCTTGGTAAACTTCAAGCCTCACTGGGCGGTATTCGTGAAATGGGCGGTGTGCCTGATCTTCTCTTTGTCATCGATGTGAAGAAAGAGGCGCTCGCCATTGCCGAAGCCAACAAGCTCGGCATTCCGGTGGTTGCGGTTGTGGATACCAATTGCTCGCCCGATGGTGTGGACTACATCATCCCAGGCAATGACGACGCTGCCCGTGCAATCGCCCTTTATTGTGATTTGGCAAGCCGCTCTGTTCTGGATGGTATGTCTGCACAGCTTGGCGCGGCAGGCGTGGATCTTGGTGCCATGGAAGAGGTGCCTCAAGAAGAAGCTCTGAGCGAGGAAGCAAGCGACGCGCCTGCGGCGGGCAACGAGGCGGCTGAAGAAACAACAGAAAACGCGTGAACATAGGCACACGTTTCTTTTATAGGGGTCCGTTACACATCTGTTACGGACCAAAACTAAGCCTTTATTAGACGAATAAGTAAGGAGAGCTGGGTTATGGCAATTACAGCATCTATGGTGAAAGAACTGCGTGAAGCGACAGGCGCAGGTATGATGGACGCAAAAAAAGCGTTGACAGAAACAGACGGTGACTTTGAAAGCGCGGTGGACTGGTTGCGCACAAAAGGTCTTGCAAAAGCGGCAAAAAAATCGGGTCGCGTTGCGGCAGAGGGGCTCGTCGCTGTTGCAATTGAGGGCACAACAGGTGTTGCCGTTGAGGTGAACTCTGAGACCGATTTTGTTGCAAAGAATGCCGAATTTCAGGAGATGGTTGCGTCCTTTGCAGCCGCTGGCCTCAGCGTTGACAGCGTAGAAGCGCTTGCCGCCGCTGAGATTGATGGAAAATCAGTGTCTGATACTCTTACATCCAAAATCGCGACGATTGGCGAGAATATGTCGCTGCGCCGCATGATGAAAATCTCAGGCGGTTCTGTTGAGTCCTATGTTCACAATGCAGCCGCGCCTGGCATGGGCAAAATTGGCGTGCTTGTGGCGCTTTCTGCTGAAAACGCGGGCTTTGGCAAACAAGTTGCAATGCACATTGCAGCCGCGAACCCTCAGTCCTTGGGAGAGGCGGATCTGGACCCTGCTGTGGTCGAACGTGAAAAGAACGTGCTGACAGAACAGGCCAGAGAATCTGGTAAGCCAGACGCGGTTATCGAAAAGATGATTGTAGGCCGTATGAAGAAATTCATGTCCGAAGGTACTCTTTTGGGACAGGCCTATGTGGTCAACCCTGATCTCACTGTAGAGGCCGCGGCCAAAGAGGCTGGCGTAGAAATCACAGGCTTCATTCGCTACGAAGTCGGCGAGGGCATTGAGAAGAAGGAAGAGGATTTTGCAGCCGAGGTTGCAAAAGCAGCGCAGGGCTAAAGTCCGTCCCTTAACACGTTTAAAAAGCCCCGCTCATTCGCGGGGCTTTTTGTTTTTCCTACTTTGCGGTCAGTTATGTGATCTTGGCAGTTCCTGTGTGGCTTCCTCGCTCTCTGTAGGGCGTTGTCTGATAATGCGACCGATAGCATTTGGAGAAATGGGATGGCGAAGCAAAGCCGCAGGCAAGGGCCACATTTATGACGCTCATGTCCGTTTGCATCAACAAATTGCGCGCTTTTTGTAAGCGCAATTCCATGTAATACCGTTTTGGGCTACGATTTAAGTATCGTCTAAAAAGGCGCTCGAGTTGTCGCGTCGACATTTTTACGTCTTTGGCCAGCAAAGAGGGGCTTATCGGCTCCTCAATGTTTTCTTCCATCATTTGGATAACCAAGCTCAATTTCGGATGACGTACACCGATGCGGGTCGGGACAGAGAGACGCTGCGTATCTTGATCGGTACGAATAGAATTATAAATCATCTGATCGGCCACCGCGTTGGCCAATTCTTCGCCATGATCGTCGGCGATTATTTTTAAAATAAGGTCAATCGATGATGTTCCTCCAGCCGTCGTCATTCGAGAGCCTTCTGCCAAGAAAACCGACTTTGTAAGCTCGATCTCGGGGAATTCTTCTCCGAAGCTGTCTTGGTTTTCCCAGTGAATAGTCGCGCGCTTACCATCTAGAAGCCCAGCTTTTGCAAGACTGTAGGCGGCTGTACAAAGCCCTGCCACAGCTAAACCTCTGCGGGCTTCACGGCGCAGCCAATTTAAAAGGCGTTTCGTGGTGTTGTCTTGGATATCGATGCCGCCACAGACAAAAACAATGTCGTCACGCTTTAATTCGATCAAATCATCATCCACTTTGAACGAGGTGCCAGCGGAGCATTTGACGATATCGCCCCCCTCACTCAAAAGCGTCCATGAATATAGATCACGTCCCGCCATACGATTTGCGATTCGAATAGCATCCAGCGCAGAGGCAAACGACAGGAGTGAAAAACAATTTAACAAAACAAAAGCACAGCGCTTGGTCACGGTTTGTTCTGGTGTTTTGAATACGGGGCGCTTTGGGTCGGGCATCTCTTACCGCACTCCACGGTGACAATTTTGCGCCTCTTACAACTTGTCATAATTAAATTTCAAGAGGGCTTTTGTCACCTAATATCATTTTGTTTGCTCGCAGAGACATTTCGTCTCTAGCTCATTGGTTTAATGTCTTTTATAGCTCACGTAAATGTATGAGTG
>WTIQ01000293.1 GCA_011525185.1 Paracoccaceae bacterium
CTGTTGTGCCATCGAGACGGGTCAATACCACGTCCTCTGGCCCTGTGACAGAAAGGCGATCATAATAGCCGTAGACTTGCAAATAAAACATCGCACCGCCCGCGACGAGCGCGGCGAGGACGAGAAATGTCGCCAAAAGCTTGCCGCTCATTCTTCGCCTCCCCCTACTCGGGTCATCACAAAAGCATCTGCACATTTCTTGGCGAGGGCACGCACACGCGCAATATAGGCTTGTCGTTCGGTCACAGAAATGACCCCTCTGGCATCCAGCAAATTGAACAGATGGCTCGCCTTGATACATTGGTCATAGGCGGGATGAGCCATGATAATGGTCTTGTCTGTTTTCGGGTCAAGCTTGTCTTGCTGCAAGATCGCCTCACATTCCTGCTCGGCATCTTCAAAATGACGAAAGAGTTTTTCCGTGTCGGCAACGTCAAAGTTCCAACGCGCATATTCTTCCTCTGTCTGACGAAAAATATCGCCATAGCTAAGGGCAATGGGAGTCTGCGGATCATTAAACGGCATGTCCATGACATGGTCGATTTTCAGAATATACATTGCCAAGCGCTCTAAACCATAGGTCAATTCACCCGAAACAGGATGGCAATCATGACCGCCTACTTGCTGGAAATAGGTGAACTGAGACACTTCCATCCCGTCACACCAGACCTCCCAGCCAAGCCCCCAAGCCCCCAAGGTCGGGCTTTCCCAATCATCCTCAACAAACCGAATATCATGGAGCGACATATCTATCCCAATCGCTTCAAGTGAGCCCAAATACAGCTCTTGTAAATCAGGGGGGCTTGGTTTGATTAACACTTGGTATTGGTAATAATGCTGCAAGCGATTTGGGTTTTCCCCATAACGACCATCGGTTGGTCGCCGTGATGGTTGAACATAGGCCGCCGCCCAAGGCCTTGGCCCCAAAGCTCGTAAAGTTGTCGCTGGGTGAAAGGTACCCGCCCCCACTTCCATATCATAGGGCTGCAAGACTGCACAGCCTTTGCTCGCCCAATACGATTGTAGTCGAAGGATAATCTCTTGAAATGATTTTGGCTGCTCGATGCTCATATTTTTCATCCATCTACGCGAGGCGTTTTCCCGATCACTCCTTATGCAATCACGACAAGGGGGTCAATCAATCGACAAAACTGAATTAAAATTTATGGCTAGGGGGGAAAAAGAAATTTAGTGCCTCTCTGGTCAACGGACTAAGGAACGCTTAAAGACGAAGATAGTGCAGTTTTTGAGAGTGCTATGGTATGAATATTAAGCCCATGCAGACCGTTGAAAGAGTTTTTACGTTGAAGGTACTATTCGTATTTATCTGCGCCTTTTTGATTTCGGCACATGCGGGCTGGTCCCAAAGCGCTGAAAACTGGATTCAAATTGAGGCACAACCAAATTTTGCAAGTGCCGAGGAACAAGCCAAAACCTATGCTGTTGGCATCGAAAAAGTGAGCGCCTATTCGATTGGGGCGGGTTGGTATGTGATTGCCATTGGACCTTTTTCCGAAACCAAAGCAGAGCAAATGCTGCTCAGCTTGCGCCAAGCGGGTTCTGTACCCCCAGATAGCTTTATCTCTCGGGGCCTGAATTACAACGAAAAAGTCTGGCCTGCGCAGATCGTAACGGCACAAACAGACGATCCAAATGGAACCACAAGCACACCGCAGAACACACAAGCGCAAACCCTCACGCTCCCGCGGGAACCCGATGAAACTCGTGACCAAGCCCGTGCCTCAGAAAAGCTCCTGAGCCTCGCTGCAAAGAAAGAATTGCAAGAAGCGTTGAAATGGGCAGGATATTATAACTCTGTCATAGATGGCGTATATGGACGCGGCACCCGCTCTGCCATGGCAAATTGGCAGGCAGATCAAGACGTAGCAGCAACTGGTATTTTAACAACCAAGCAACGCGAATATCTCTTGAACAAGTACAACGCACCAATTTTGCGATTTGGATTGGAGCTCTTTGAAGATACTCAAAGTGGTGTCCGCATGAAGATCCCCGCAGCACTTGTTGGGTTTAAGGAATATGTACCACCGCTTGCTCATTTCGCGCCTTTTGCAGGGGGCGAAGAAGCTGTTTATTTTATCTCTCAAGAGGGTGGTCAAAAGCAGCTTGCGAC
>WTIQ01000442.1 GCA_011525185.1 Paracoccaceae bacterium
AGCCTATGGCGCTCTTGAAAAAGGAGTGATCGATGCGGCCCCTTGGACGACAATTGGGATCACAGATCTCAAATGGAACAAATTCCTCAAGTACATGGTTGAACCTTCTTTCTATTCGACTGATTTGGGGATAATCGTGAATCTTGATCGGTGGAACAGCTTAAGCGCAGAGGCACGCGATGTCTTGCAAAGCGTTGCGATTGAATGGGAGGAAAAATCCCACAATGAGCGTCAGGCGGAAATTGCAGATTACAAGAAGGCCTATATCGATGGTGGAATGCAATTTGTGAGCCATTCAGAGACTGGAGGGGCAAATTATCTTAAGCTTGCTTATGATTCTGTTTGGGCACGGGCCACTGAGCGCATGACGGATAAAGGCAGCGCAGAAGACGTTGCAAAATTACGAGCTCTTTACGCACCAGAATAAGTGCGAAAGGCTCATAGAGCACGAGGCGGGCGATGCAGACATTTTTTGCTTGGTTGGACAGGATCACCAATCTCTTGGCCGTTTTGGCTGGGATCTATTTGGTCTGGATCTTTCTGGCAATTGTGTTTCAAGTTATCGCCCGCTCGGTCTTTTTATACGGCTCCTCTCATATATTCACCTTCATTGAATATGGTTTACTCTATATCACAATGGCAGGTGCGCCTTGGCTTGTCAGAGAAAAGGGTCATGTCTACATCGAATTATTGACAGCCGCTGTGCCAAACAACGTGCGCCCAACTATGTCACGTATTGTTGTGGCCATCGTTGTGCTGGTTTGTGCCATTATTGCGTATTACGGAGTCGAGGTGACATTGCGCGCAATTGCACGCGATGAGGTGGACATGCGTTCGCTCGATATGCCTAGATGGCTTCTGATGATTTCTATGCCAATTTGTTTTGGCTTGATGGCCTTACAATATCTCCGCTTTGTCATTGGCCCCATGCCGCTGCACACAGGTGAAGCGGGACTTCACGAATGAATGTAAGGGCTGACTAGAGATGATGGAATGGTATTATGCCTTGTTCTTTTTGCTTGGCTCTGTCTTGGGGCTGATGCTCATCGGCATGCCCGTCGCCATTGCCTTTATTGGGGCCAATATTGCGGGTGCGATCTATTTTATGGGTGGCTATGGAGACTTCCTGTCTCAAGCGTCCCGCGGCATTGGCCAGCTATTGAACAACGCTTTACCCTCATTGACCACGTTCAACCTCATTCCTGTGCCTATGTTTTTACTCATGGGAGAATTGTTTTTTCATGGGGGCCTTGCAAACCGTATGTTCAGCGCTGTTGAGGTGCTTATGGGGCGGGTTCCTGGGCGTTTGTCCTATGTGACCGTTGCAGGAGGGACTGCTTTTGCCACACTCTCTGGCTCTTCCATGGGATCGACCTCGCTTTTAGGCTCTCTCATGGTGCCCGAGATGTCTGCGCGGGGCTATAAGAAACACATGTCCATTGGTCCCATTTTGGGAACGGGTGGCCTTGCCATGCTGATCCCACCCTCTGCTCTTGCGGTGTTATTGGGTACACTTGCACAGCTTGATATCGGCAAGCTTTTGATGGGTGGAATTATGCCAGGTGTCATTTTGGCTGCGATGTATGCGGCGTTGATCTGGTTTCAGTGCCGCATTGATCCCGATGCAGCCCCCGTCTATGACGTCGAACTTCCACCGTTTTCAAGGCGCCTTATGTTATTTACGCGAGACGTCTTGCCGATGCTTTCGGTGATCGTTGGTGTGATTTTGCTCATCATGTTTGGAATTGCGACCCCATCCGAATCCGCGGCCTTTGGATGTTTGGGTATCTTACTCTTATGTATCCTCTATCGGACGCTAAGTTGGTCGGCGATTGTAAATGCCACCGCAGGGGCGTTGCGGGTGACGGTGATGGCCTTTTTGATTATTTTTGGCTCAGCCACATTCAGCGCGCTCCTTGCTTTTTCAGGGGCAAGTTCTGGATTGCTCGCGTGGGCGACTGGCTTTGAATTTAGTCCGCTTACAATGCTTTTGATAATGTTTGGCATTCTCTTGGTTCTGGGGATGTTCATGGATCAACTTTCCATGATGCTTTTAACCGTTCCCATTTATTTCCCTTTGGCGATCCAATTGGGCTTTGATCCAATTTGGTTTGCCGTGATTATTCTC
>WTIQ01000416.1 GCA_011525185.1 Paracoccaceae bacterium
GAACCGGTGTACACGGATTTGCAATCCGCTGCGTCACCACTCCGCCAACTCGCCATTTGTGGTGTTTTCTACTTCAGTTTAGAGGGTCAAACCTAAATCTCAGAGGCTCATATCCAGTATGTTTATTCACCCGATTTTCAGCTTTGAACGCTAAAACCACGCTGACCTGTTAGTTTGTTCATAGGACGATGTCCAGCCCCGATCCGCCTTTGGAGAGGAAGTTTGACGCACGTATACGAATATTCAGCCACCTCATAGCGCTTTGCGATTTTTTGACCAAAGAGATCAGATTTTGTGATACTATGATTCTATGCGGCTCTCGGATACAGAAACAAATCTCATTTTTTCGATTATGAGAGATTTAAGTGGTGAGTTTGACCACGACGAAGTCCGTCGACGGGTTGGGCAAAAATTGCTCGAACTTTTACAGGCTGATTATTTTGCATCCTATGTTTGGGATGAAACGGTGCAACAATTCGTCTCTTGTGTTCAAATCAACATGAGCGATGATAACCTGCGCCGTTATGAGAATCATTTTCAGTTTCACGACCCGATTACACCAACGTTACAAACTCGGCGCAAAGCAACGCCCGTAAGCGAAGTGATGCGACATGACAAGTTGATCAAGACAGAGTTTTTCAATGATTTTTTGAAACAGGACGGCCTGTGTTATGGGATGAATTTCTTTGCTTATGATCGCGGGGACAATATTGGCGATCTGCGGATTTGGCGCGGAGCCAATCGTGAGGATTTCACATCGCGCGATGCGCAGATTGTGGATGCGGTTGGTCCAAGTCTTGTTAATGCTCTTATTCGCGCCAAGAGTGGGATGGGCCAACCCTCTTCCCTAAGGTTTGTGCAAATTGCTGACAGGCTGAGCTTTACTGCGCGCGAGGCAGAAGTCGCTGATCTTTTGGTTCTAGGTCTTACCGACGAAGAAATTTGCGAGAAACTTGGGTTTTCAAAACCAACTTTGCGGAGCCATATTGCAGCTATTTTTCGCAAATCTGGTCTCAATAGACGGTCTCAATTGGCTCAGTATCTGCTCGAACAAAATCATCATTTGTGATGATAGTATTCAGCTAAGTTTATTTTCTAGTCTCACTTGCAGTCGTCGTGAGGGAGACAGAGATGACAAAAGATTACGTGAGTTTAGATGCCTCAGCAGCTGTCGCGGCATTCAAAGAGGGGTCCGTTTCACCGATAGAATACGCAGAGGCGATTGCAGATCGGGCCGCGGCCAATGCAGACCTAAACGCCCTGCAGAGCTTTGATCCCAAGTTTCTGGTTAGAACGGCAGGGCAGACCTTTGAGGCCAATCCCGATGCACGCTTGTCTGGCCTTCCCTTAGTGGCCAAAGACAATATCAATACCACGACATATCCCACCTCGGGCGGTACTCAAGTGTTGCTTGAACATACTCCCGCAACGGATGCGGGCGTTGTTAAGACACTTGCTGAGAGTGGGTGCTTTATCGGAGCAAAGGCAGGGCTGCATGAGCTGGCCTTTGGCATTACGTCAAACAATGCTGTAACGGGCCCAATTTTGAACCCACACGACAAAACACTCATACCAGGCGGCTCCTCTGGCGGGACGGCTGCAGCGATCGCCTCGGGTATTTTTCCCGCAGGACTTGGTACAGATACGGGTGGCTCTTGTCGTATACCCGCGGCTCTTTGCGGGATTATCGGATTTAGACCCACAGCAGGGCGTTATGCAGGTGATGGTATCGTGCCGATTTCTCATACACGTGATACTGTTGGCCCTCTGGCACGCAGTATGCGCGATATTATCCTTTTAGATCAGGTTTTGTCGGTTGAGACTGCTGAAATTGAAAAGGCTGATTTATCTCGCTTTACGCTTGGAGTGCCGCGGCAGGTTTTTTATGACACACTTGATCCACATGTCACAAACACTGTTGAGGCCCAGTTATTAAATCTGAGCGCACAAGGCGCTAAGCTTGTGGACGTAAATTTTGATGGAATTTGGGACCATAACGAAGCCTTTAGCTTTCCGGTTGTCTTTTATGAAGTGATGCGTGATCTTCCCGCTTATCTCGCACAGCACGCCCCTTCCGTCAGTTTCCAAGACTTGATTGACGCCATAGGATCGCCTGATGTGGCAGGAGCGATTGGCAGTCAACTGGGCCCTGATGCGATGCCCGAAGCCGCTTACCGAGCCGCCATAGATCACCATCGCCCAGAAATGCGTCGCATCTATGGTGCCGTTTTTGAACAGCATGGTCTAGACGCCATTGTCTTTCCAACAACTCCTCTGCCCGCGCGGCCTATTGGACAGGATGAAACTGTAGAGTTGAACGCTGAGCAGGTACCCACCTTCCCAACCTACATACGTAATACGGATCTCGGGTCAAATATTGGTGCACCTGGTCTTTCTTTACCATGTCCCGTCACATCAGGTCTTCCCGTCGGTCTCGAGTTTGACGGATTACCAAATCAGGATCGCGCGCTCCTCGCGCTTGCGCAGGCAGCAGAACAAGCGATGTCACTTTAAAGCAAACCACAGACAGCAAAATCAGGGGGATTTCCATATGTTCAAAAAATCTGTCTCACTCTTACCAAGTGCGGCTTTGGTCGCCATACTGGGAAGCGTTCCGTCTTTCGCGGATATCAAGATCGGCGTTCTTGTACCAGATTCAGGTCCTGCGGGATTGTTTGGGCCATCCACACGCAACTCCGCGACACTGGCAGCACAAGACATTAACGCGGCCGGGGGCATCAATGGAGAGCAAATTGAATTGGTTTTTGCTGATGTCGGCGTGCCCCCAGCTGAAGCCGCTCAGGCGGCTTTGCGGCTTTGGAAAGGTCAGGGGGTACAGGCCTTTGTTGGAATGCATGACTCAGCTGTGCGCGAAGCTTTGATCGGGCGATTCAATGGACAGGTTCCTTACGTCTATACGCCTGTTTATGAGGGTAATTCATGTGCCAAGGGTCTTTATATCACGGGCGAAACACCAAGCCAACAATTGGCGCCAGTCATTCCGTTTCTTGCCGAAAAAGAAGGTGCAGATAAATGGTATCTGATTGGGCATGATTACAATTGGCCCCGTGATACCAACGCTTTGGCAAAAGGCTATATCAGTGATGCGGGTGGAGAAGTTGTCGGTGAGGAATACCTTCCGTTTAC
Organism: Paracoccaceae bacterium; assembly: GCA_011525185.1. GTDB lineage: Bacteria > Pseudomonadota > Alphaproteobacteria > Rhodobacterales > Rhodobacteraceae > LFER01. The sequence continues at coordinate 3,148 of WTIQ01000416.1, forward strand.
AGTGAGCGAATTTGACTCCTCGCTTCAGCGAATTAAGGAAAGCGGTGCGAATGCTGTTTTGATCACAATCGTCGGTGGTGCCTCTGTTGGCTTTAATGTGAGCTATGCTGGTTTTGGTCTGGATGAACAGGCAATCCGTCTTGGCACCTTGATCGAAGAAAACACATTGGCAGGCATTGGTCCAGATAATGCGGATCGTCTCTATTCTTCTTCTGGATATTTTGCAACGATTGAAACCGAAGCGGCTGCCACATTTGAAAGCTCTTATACCGATGCCTTTGGGTCGGATGCGCCCCCCCTCAATGGCTTGGGACAATCTGCCTATGAAGGCCTCATGCTTTTGTCTGCGCTTGCCAACAAAGCGGGGTCCTTGGATGTCGAAGCAATGGATGCCGTTGCAGAGGGCACAAATTGGAGCACGCCAAGAGGAGATAACACATTAACTGGTCGCCATATGGCGCAAACCATATACCTCGCTGACGGTAGTGGTGGCGCATTTAATGTCGTTACTTCGTTTGACAATGTAGCCTCGTCTGAGATCTGTACTGAATGATCTTGTTAAGATGTCGACTGTTCTGATCCTCAATTTAGCCTGGCAAATAAGCACTTTGGCCCTTGTGGCTTTGGGTCTTGCGATTGTGTTTGGACAATTGAGGATCATGAACATGGCGCATGGAGAATTTGTAATGTTGGGCGCTTATGCGCCCTTTATTACGTCCTCTCTGGGTTTGTCCCCTTGGTTACAAGTCCCTGTTTGCCTAATAACGGTGGGATCTATCGCCTTGCTCATGGAGCGTAGCATTATTCGCCATCTTTATGGGCGCATGTTTGATAGCCTCTTGGCCACTTGGGGCATTGCAATTTTGATGCGCGAAGGGGTCGAGCTGTTCTTTGGTCGGGGGTATCAATCTGTGTCTCCTCCAGTGAGTGGGACAGTTTCAATACTTGGAACAGACTACCCCGCCTATCGAATTGTCGTCATCTGTATTATTTTGCTCGGCTTTACTGCCCTTTATTGGTGGAGCAAAACATCAAAAATCGCCAATAAAATTAAAGCGATGGTTGGCAACCCAGACCTCGCGCAGGCGGTTGGGATAAATACCGCCCGCCTCTCATCAGGTGCTTTTGTGTTCGGGTGTTGCTGTGCTGGTATCGCTGGGCTTTTGCTCGCGCCGACAATTCGGATTGAACCGATGATGGGTCTTGATTACCTCATTCGTTCCTTCTTTGCTTTGGTGGTTGGAGGATTGGGAAGCCTTGAAGGGCTAGCAATTGGCACTGGTGTCATCGCGGGAACACAAACTGTGCTCGGGGCGATTGCCAGTCAAACCTACGGGTATCTCTCGGTTCTCACCCTTTCTATTCTCTTTCTATGGCTGAAACCTAATGGCGTCCGTTCTTCTTCCCGTTAGTTTACTTCTGGGAGCGCTGCTTCTCATTCCAGAACTGTTTGGTGACTTTGTCGCCTATCAGATTGGCTTATATCTAATCTATGGTATTGCGGCGCAAGGGCTTGGATTTATTTGGGGAAAGACTGGAGTCTTGCCGCTGGGCCAAGCTCTCTTTTTTGGTGTGGCAGCCTATCTCGCGGCAAGCACCCTGAAAGCGGATCTGCCCCTCGTTTTGACGCTTGCGATCTCGGGGCTTGTTCTGTGCGCTATTGGTGGATTTGCTTTTCTCTTGGCGACTTTGATTTTTCGGGGTCGCAGCGAAAGTGGCCCGTATTTCTCCCTAATTACTTTGGCTTTAGCGATGATTGCAGAGCAGATCGCTGGGACAGCAACGTCGATCACGGGGGGCTTTAACGGAATGAGTGGATTTGCCAGCCTTGGTCACCTTGATCCATTTGGGAGCTATTATTACGTCATTGTTGGCATGAGTGTCGGCGTGAGCTTGCTTCTCTTTATCCTTAATAAGCTGCCCGTTCATCTGCTGGCTCGAGCTGTTTTGGATAATGAGCCGAGACTTCAGTTGCTTGGCTTTCCAACCCATGTGATCAAAGGCGCAGCATTTGCTTTTTCGGCCCTGTTGGCTGCGCTGGCCGGCGGATTATTTGCCTCACATCAAGGCATCGTAACGCCGACCTCTACTGGCTTTGCGCTTTCTGCCGAATTACTCATTCTTACGGCGGTTGGGGGACGGTTTCATGTGTTGGGGCCTCTTTTGGGTGCTGTGATTATTGGCTGGCTTTCGGCTGAATTGCGGGACAGCTTTCCCTACTGGGAATTGTTGATGGCGTTTGTGTTTATCACCGTCGTTCTCAAAGCGCCTGGAGGTATAGCTGAGGTATGCGAAAAGGTTCTGGCCCGTTTTATGCCATCTGCCTCTGCATCGCGTCAGGCTTCTGCTATTGCAGCCCCAAGCCGCACAGTTCAAGCCCCTGCGAAACTCAAATTTCACGATGTGGAATTAAAGATAGGCGTGGTGCGCATTTTAAATGGTGTATCCTTTGAGACGCCCGCTTCTGGAGTGGTGAGCATCATAGGTCCGAATGGAGCAGGGAAAACCAGTGTCTTGAATACAATAACTGGTAATTTGAGACTAACGAGTGGCCGTATCACCTTTGGCGAAGATGTGATTTCTTCGCGTCCAGTTTATAAAGCGCTGAATAGAGGAATTGCGCGCAAGCTACAGGTGCCCTCTGTCTTTGCTTCTTTCAGTGTTTCAGAGAACCTCACAATTGCATCCTTAGCAGGCCGCGTTACGCTCGCGGATTTGTTTCGGTTCTCAACTGTGCGTTGGCGTTCTTCTGCGATTTCAAAGGTCCTGAACCATCCCAAGGTTCCATTAAATAGGCTCTTGAATGAACCTGTTGCACATCTCTCACAGGGACATCGGCAATTTCTTGAATATGCAATGACGGTTGCCGCCGAGCCTGCTCTCCTTCTTTTGGATGAGCCTTGCGCTGGGCTGTCGCCAGATGAGACAGCACTTATGACGGAGCTTATTAAGCAGTATCAAGAGACGGCGCAAAGGCTCGTTATTGTTATCGAACACGACATGAGCATCGTGGAAGCCATCTCAGATAAAGTCTTGGTTTTGCACCTCGGGCAAGTCCTTGCATTCGATGATTATTCTTCGATCCGCACAAATCCAGAGGTGCAGGCGGTCTATGCGGGGGGGACGAAATGACCGTATTTCTAGAGATAGAAGATCTTACTGGCGGATATGGAGATGCGACTGTTCTCTTTGATGTGACATGCAGTTTGGAAAGTGGTCAAATCCTCGGTGTTTTGGGTCGAAATGGGGTTGGGAAGTCCACTCTGGCCCGTCTCGTTCAGGGTGGCTTGATGGCTCATAGTGGCGATGTGCGCTTGAAAGGGCGCTCATTAACCAAGTTGCCTGCTTATGCCCGAAGGGCTGTCGGCGTAGGATATATGCCACAAACCTCAATGGTTTTCGACGATCTGAGTGTGTACGATAATCTTAACCTTGGTCAAAATAAAAAGCCGCTTGATCCTTATTTTGATCTCTTTCCACGACTGGCCGAGCGGTTGCACCAAAAGGCTGGGACAATGTCTGGTGGAGAACGAAAAATACTCGCTTTTGTCCGCTCTATGATCGAAGATACGCGCCTTATTGTTCTTGATGAGCCAAGCGAAGGGGTGCAACCCGAAAATATATCACACATGGCTCGGTGCATCAAAGAACGCGCTTCAGACGGAGCTGGGATCATACTCTGCGAGCAAAATCTGACGCTTTTGAGAGAGGTATCTGACTCATTTCTAGGCTTGGATACGGGTCGTATTCAATTGAGAGGTACAGCAGATACGCTCAAGCCTGAGGACTTGAGAGAATTTATCTCGCTTTAAAGCGAAAGCATTGGGTCACGTAAAGTAAACGATCCCAGCTATGGATAACACTGAGTTACTGCATTTCAGAGGTATAAGGGACTTTTGCTATTTGCTTATCCATAATTCGGGTTAAACACTTCTGAAAAAGAGGCCATAAAAAGGCCTCTGTATAGAGGACATTGATCGCAAAAACACCCTACGCAGAGGCAATGCTAGGCCGCGCCCAATCGGGCAGCTGCAGCCATCAGTTTTGATAGGCGACGGTTTTATTCAGGCGTCTTTCTAACATTGTGGGAAATACCCTTTTTTTACTGATCCAAAACGATCAAAAAGATATTTCAACACGGGCTTTGGCCAAGGGAAAAAGCAAATAATTTTGGCAGTTATCTCAATTTATAGGCAGTACAACATTTGCTGTGCATTTATCTTTCATTTAATTTGACCAAATGGAAAAAAAATTTCATTGTGACAAGAGCGTAAACGTGGAGGACATGATGAAAGCACTCTCATTCAATTCAAGACGATTGTTTCTAGGGGCCCTAGCTGGGGCAAGTTTGCTCGTTAGTGCGGGCATCGCGGCTGCCGAAAAGATAAAAGTCGCGGCGATTTACACATTGCCCGTTGAACAACAGTGGATCAGCCGAATTCACAAAGCCCTGAATACTGCGGCCGAACGGGGTGATATCGATTATACCTATTCAGAAAACGTAGCCAATACAGATTACGAACGTGTTATGCGTGAATATGCGGAACAAGGGCAGCAGCTTATTGTAGGAGAAGTCTTTGGTCTTGAACGCGCGGCGCGGAAGGTTGCGAAGGATTACCAAGATACAGCGTTCTTAATGGGCTCTTCTTTTGGACCCGTTGGGCCAAATTTTGCGGTCTTTGACAATTGGATTCACGAGCCATCCTATCTCACTGGGATGATCGCGGGTGCAATGACTACGTCCAACAAAATTGGAATGGTTGGGGGCTATGCCATCCCCGAGGTAAACCGTCTTATGCACGCCTTTATGGACGGGGCACGCGACGTGAATCCTGATGTTAAATTCATGGTAAACTTTATTGACAGCTGGTATGATCCGCCCAAAGCGAAAGAAAGTGCCTTCGCGATGATGGATGCAGGCGCTGACATCATGTATGCAGAGCGCTTTGGGGTTTCAGACGCGGCGGTTGAACGCGGGATAAAAG
>WTIQ01000038.1 GCA_011525185.1 Paracoccaceae bacterium
GACGGGGGTTCGACTCCCCCCGGCTCCACCATCCTGTGCATCACTTGTGATTCCTATCTGTTCGCTGGCGCGGGATTCCGGCAGATTCAGCAATGTTTGATTGGGCCGTGCAGGATTTGGTGACCAAGTTGGGGACCTGAATTTGCGGGTGACATCCCAAGAAGCTTGTCTGGTCCGAGATACGGCCTTGTCTTGGCAAGTGAAAGAGCTGTACGTCCACTGTTGTGAGGCTTGTGGCTTCCACGAGTTATTATGGTGGTTTACCTTAATCTTCAGATTGACATGAATCAAAGGCGTCGTGAAGTTTGAATTAGAGGATTTGCACCTGAAAATTGAATTTCATCGATGTGGAATGATGTCCCAAGAATCAATTTCATTGGACTTCGTATTCTCTCCAGATGACCAAATCGAGAAAGAGAGGTTTCAGGAGAGGGGTCAGTTTCTGTATTTATGGAAGTGGAACAACATTGTGTTGTACGCCGGAATGACCACGAATTCCATTCAGAACCGGATGAACCAACATAAAATTGGAATGAGGGGGAATTGGAAGAACGGACACTGTTTGCCTGGATTGAATAAGCCCCTTGTGGAAGGAAAGGAAAGAGTAGTTGGTTTTGGAAGTTCTTCCGGAGGTAAAAAGCGCAGATTTCTTGAAAATGCAGGGATCGAAGGATTTGAAGTCTGGACGGCGGTAGTTCCCCCGGGAAAGGATTTGCGTGAATGCGAAAAAGCAATAATTTGGGACATCACCCTGAAACAAATACAAAGGCTGAAGACGTCGAACATAGAATGTACCGATAAGAGCTTGTGTCTTTGTCTTAACGGTTTGCCTTGATGAAGCAAACAACCTCGAGCCACTTACTTCATTGGAACCAAAACGAAACACATGAATCAAAGTTTATTCCAACTCGCCCTTCCCACTTTGAAGAAGGAGTTCAAAGGCTACTCTGACTTGGCCAGTATGGCTGATGATTATGGCCTTGATGGCATTGTTTGTGGATACTTTTTGGTGCTTCAATGTGATCATCCGGAATTTGAACAGCGAGTTTCAAACCTGGAGATGGACATGGGCGGAAGGAGTTTCCTCTACAATTTGCCATCCGATGGGCATGCATATACGTCCGACAATTATCAGGATAGGCTTGTTTTGTTTGATTGCGAGGTGTCGAGACATGAAATTGAAGGTGTCCTAGGGAGCGTCTTAAGCCATCTAGAAGCAGCGGAAGTGTCCCGGTTGTTGAATTGAAAAAAGATGGTTTCGCTGGGGGCACAAGGTTGAAATCAGGGGTTTTTTGGCCTCGCGAATGAGCAACTACGATATGTTGTGTTGGTTTCCTTATGTTTCTGTTTGACATGGAGCACAGGCGTCAAACCACGAAAAGAAGTCCTGCAGGATTGGAGAATTTCAGAAGCCTGTTGGAAGGGGATGTTGACGATCTCAATGTGGAATCACTCTTTGTTGAATTCAAATGGTTGATTTCGAAGTCTGAAGCCTTGTTTCACTTTGAGATTGGCGAATCTTGGTATGACGAGGGGGAAGGGCTCCAATTGAGCATGACTGCGACACATGAGGACGGTCGATATTTGTTGTTGACGACTAACAGCTATGGCGAATTGTGCATCGATGCTCGGCGTCAACACCTAGACCAGGATGGCGAGTCGACAGGGTCGAAACTCGACATGGTCGCAAAGCTGCCGCGTTTTACTGAGCTCACAGAGAAAGTGCCCCACCTTGTCCAGGATTTTCTCGATGAGAACTATGGGAGACAATACGATGACTGGTACAGGGAAAATTGAGGGGTGAGTTCAATCTATTAATCTGGATAGATGGTGTTTTCTGTGCAAGCCCTGCGTGATCGAGGTGAAACAGGACAACCCCCTCTATCGCTACGGCGGTACTTGGAAAGGATAGGGACTCCTGTCTGTGGCATGATGCTTGTGGTTGTGCTGGTCCATGACCACTTGTTTCCCTTGTCAACGCGCCTTGGCCTGGGCCTTGGCCTCGTTGATTCTTCTCCCTTCGTGCTCGAGCAGCATTCTCATTTCTTCAACTCCAAGTCAGGCGGATGTGTATGCCAACGGGCAGTACATCGGCCAAACCCCCGTGCGCCATCGGGACC
>WTIQ01000431.1 GCA_011525185.1 Paracoccaceae bacterium
ACGTTCGTCGGTTTTCAAGACCGGTGCATTCAACCACTCTGCCACTCCTCCGACATATGCTTACTACTGTCAACTTTTTGATTCTTAAAGACTGAAAACAACTCAAAGCCCCAAAACACAAAAATTCTCTGTTCGCGGTGGGGCCTCTGGTTTTTTCCTCTCGCAAATTTGTTCAATACTAGATAGGTTTGTCGAAGTCCTAAGATTTGAGCGAAACAGAGAACTCGTAAATTATGATTAACCACAACATACGCTTGCGTGTAAGTCATATTTTTATGGCAATATTGCTCTCGTTTTTAACGGCATGTAGTGCCCTTTTCGAACGCCCCCCAGTCTTTGACAATGCAAATTTAGTAGAGCGGGATGTTGAAGCACCAGATGCTTTTTCTGTGCGTGAACTTGGGGCTTGGGACGGAACGGAAACTTTAGGTGGGATTTGGGTCGCACATCCAAATGTGAAAATTCCCGAGCGGGTTGTCATTCGCAACACGGAAAACGGCAAATTTGTTGTGGGAGCATTGTTTCGCACCGAAGTCGCGAATGTAAGCCCACGGTTGCGTATCTCCTCTGAGGCTGCGGATGCGTTGCTCATGGATGCTAATACACCCGCGACTGTCTCTGTCATCGCTCTGCGACGCAAACTCTTTGCGCCCCCTGATCTTAAGGCCAAGCCAGCAGAGCCTGCCGTGCAAACAGAAGCTCCAGCGCAGCAAGAGATATCCACAAAAGCGCCCCAAACTGCGGTGCAAGCAACAGGGTCTTTATCAAAACCGTTTATTCAAATCGGCATTTTTGGTGTCAAAGCAAATGCAGATAATGCGGCGAAGTCACTTGAAAACATAGACGTTGGCGCGACAATCAAGACATATGAACGCGCAGATAAAACATTTTATCGAGTGTTAGCTGGGCCTGCGGCGACAGCCAATGAACGTAGGCAACTCTTAGAAGGGGTTAGATCGATAGGATACAAAGATGCTTATGCCGTCACCCAATAATTCGCCACGCGCACTCGTATTGTGCTTTGTGTGGGTTCTCTGTTTGGCCTGCACAAATTCGCTCGCCGCTTTTGAAACACGAGCGAAAGCTGCCTATGTCGTTGATTTGACAACAAATACGGTCTTACTTGCAAAAAACGCAGATACGCCCCTGCCCCCCGCGTCTATGTCAAAACTAATGACGCTATATGTGGCTTTTGAGTTTATAAAATCTGGGCAGCTGAGCTTGGACGAAAAATTGCCAGTGTCTGAACATGCCGCGAGCTATAAGGGCTCAACCATGTTCTTGAACACCACTGATCGTGTCCGCGTAGAAGACCTTTTGCGTGGCATCATCGTTTTGTCGGGCAATGACGCCTGCGCCGTTATAGCAGAATCCTTATCACCCGATGGTACAGAAACAGGATTCGCCCGCCTGATGACGCAGCGTGCACAGCAAATGGGTATGACCAATTCAATTTTTCGCAATTCTAACGGTTGGCCTGCTACAGGTCATGTGATGAGCATGCAAGATTTGGCCCTCTTATCGCGGAAATTGATTGAGGACTTTCCCGAATTCTACTCGCTTTTTTCTGAGCGTAAGTTTCTCTTTGACGGGCGTGCACCAGCAAATAGCCAAAACAGAAATCCTCTTCTGGGATTAGATATCGGTGCAGACGGTCTAAAGACAGGGCACACTCAGGAGGCAGGCTATGGCTTGACAGGCTCTGCGATACAGGGTGAGCGGCGCATTATCTTTGCCATTTCTGGGCTTAGCTCGGCCAAAGAACGTGCAGAAGAGGCTGAGGCGATTGTAAACTGGGCCTTTCGGCAGTTCGCTCTGACGCGATTTGCACCCTCTGATACTGCTCTTGCTCAAGTGCCCGTTTGGAATGGGGCACAAGGAACTGTTGGTCTCTCACTTGAGCAACCTTTAGAGCTGCTAAAGCCTGTTTTAAGTGCAACACCGCTTCAGTTCGAAGTGGAATACAAAAGTCCCATCTCCGCGCCCATAAATAAGGGGGACGTCATCGGGACGCTGATTGCAAGTGTAGATGGTTTGCCTGACATCAAGACGCCGCTTGTAGCAAACCAAGACATTCCAGTCGGAGGTTTTTTATCACGTTTGAAAACGGCAGCATTCGTCCTCACTGCCAAATTGCAGGATCGCTCTGGAGCTGCATTTTAATGGCTCACGGACAATTTATTACGCTGGAGGGGATCGACGGTTCGGGCAAGTCAACGCAAGCCAAATTGCTGGCAGCCTCTTTACGCGCAGACGGATATGATGTCGTTCTAACGCGAGAGCCAGGAGGGTCAGAGGGTGCCGAAGAAATTCGCTCACTGGTCTTGGAGGGATCGCCCGATCGGTGGTCCGCGGAAACAGAGATCCTGCTCTTTACCGCGGCACGTCGTGATCATGTGGAGAAACTCGTACTGCCGGCACTCGCATCTGGGAAGATTGTCATTTGTGACCGGTTTGCAGACTCAACACGCATGTATCAGGGTTTGCGTGCCCCACATTTGCGTAAAATTGTTGATGAATTAACAGATCTGATGATCCAAGTTGAGCCCGATCTAACGATCTTAATCGATCTAGACCCTGAGGTTGGTCTTGCACGCGCAAAATCGCGCAACACATCCGAAGAACGGTTTGAGGACTTTGGCCTCGACCTGCAGAAAAAAATGCAATCTGGTTTTTTGCATTTGTCGAGCGAATTTGCGCATCGCTTCCAAAGAGTGAACGGCGATCAAGACCCCAATGCGCTGGCCCAAGACATCTATGCGCTGGTTCGGGACAAATTAAAATGCCGCTAGATCAATACGAGGCATTACCAAGATTTGATCAAATCGAAGGCGCCCCTCACCCATCGCAGACCCAACATCTTGTCGGTCAAGAGCGTGCAGAGGCTGACTTGCTAGATGCTTTCAACTCCCAGCGCCTGCATCATGGTTGGCTTGTCACAGGTCCAAAGGGCATCGGAAAAGCAACCTTAATCTGGAAATTCGCAAAATTTCTGAGAGCGACACCCGCTGCAGGTGGCGAGCAAGGATTATTTGGTGATGCGCCAGACCTGGCAATCTCACTGGACATTTCGCCCGATCATCCCGTCTCACGGCGTATCCTTGCACAATCTGAACCTGGTATCTTGGGAATAACGCGCGGTTATGATGAAAAACGGAAGAAATTTCGTCAGGCAATTTCGGTCGACGATGTGCGCACTGTGAAATCTTTTTTCTCTATGTCGTCTTCTGACGGAGGCAAACGCGTCGTCATTATAGACTGTGCCGAAGACATGAACGCAAGCGCTGCAAATGCGGTTTTGAAAGTTCTAGAAGAACCCCCACGGGAGACCTATCTCTTTCTGATAAGCCATCAACCAGCACAGCTTCTTCCGACAATTCGCTCACGCTGTCGCACAATTGATCTAAGACCTTTGAATGACACCCATTTCTTTGAGGCGTTAGACGCCGCTGGTATCGATACCGAGAGCTTAGGGGACGAGGAAAAACGTCACTTAATCAACTTGAGCAACGGCTCGGTGGGAGAAGCGATCCGCTATATCAACCTGAATGGCTTGCAATATTACGAGATGATATTGGATATTCTTGGCTCTTTCCCAGATTTAAACACAAGCAAAACATCTGCACTGGCTGACTCATTATCGGGGGCGGCAAAGGCACGCGAGTTTGATGTGTTTTTATCGGTACTTGATAAAGTGCTGCATCGGCTAGCGCGTCATTCTCTCGATATGAGTGAGTTGCTCTCAAGAGCAACCGAGAAAGAAACCGCCGTTTTTTCCGCGCTATGCAAAACACCGGCGGCAGCCCGTCACTGGGCTGACGCAGCGCAAAGCGTGTCAGACAGGACGCGTCATGGTCAGGCCGTAAACCTTGACCCTGCTGCATTGATCCTAGATACATTCTTGAAACTCGAAACCTGCGCAAAGGCTTGCGCTCACATTTAAAAAAGAGGCTGAATTGGCCAGCGTTCCATTGATTACTGATAGCCATTGTCACTTAGACTTTCCCGATTTTGAGGACAACTTACCAGACGTGATCGCGCGAGCCCAAGAGTTTGGCGTGCACAGGATGGTGACAATTTGCACAAAACTCAAAAACGAAGCTTCGGTACGCGCACTTGCTGAGACCTATCCAGAAGTTTTTTATGCTGCAGGGACCCATCCGATGAGTGCAGCAAGCGAGCCATTGGTTACAACTGATGACCTGATCAAGATCACGCAGCACCCCAAATGTGTCGGTATTGGCGAGACTGGGCTTGACTATCACTACACGAAAGACAGCGCTGACATTCAAAAGAAATCACTGGCAATCCATATTGAAGCGGCGCAAGACACCCAACTGCCCCTGATCATTCACGCACGCGCTGCTGATGAGGATATGGCTGAAATTTTAAGCCAAGCGTATAAAACGAAACCTTTTTCCTGCGTCATGCATTGTTTTTCGTCAACCGAAAAACTTGCGCGCACAGCAATTGAGCTTGGCTTTTATTTATCAATGTCCGGGATAGCGGCCTTTCCCAAAAGTACGGAACTGAGGGATATTTTTCGTAAAGTCCCGCTTGATCGTGTCTTATTGGAAACAGATAGTCCCTACCTTGCCCCGCCTCCCCACAGAGGAAAACGCAATGAGCCTGCGTACACGCATTATACAGCACAGGTTGGGGCAGAGATATTTGAGCTCGATTATGAGGCATTTGCGGCCCAGACCGAGACTAATTTTGAACGCCTTTTCCATAAGGCAACGATCGCAAAGAGGGCTGCATGACGCCTGAGTTGCGCATAACGATCTTGGGGTGCGGTTCATCGGGGGGCGTGCCCCGCCTTGGTGGCCATTGGGGCGATTGTGATCCAAGTAATCCAAAAAATACACGGCGCCGGTGTTCGATCTTGGTTGAGAAGCACAATGCGGCGGGCACAACGCGTGTTTTAATCGACACGACGCCGGACATGCGTGCTCAATTGCTTGATACCAATGTAGGTGAACTGGACGGCGTTTTGTTTACCCATGCCCACGCCGATCATGTCCATGGGCTAGACGATTTGCGTATGATTGTCTTTAACATGCGCAAGCGGCTCTCAGTTTGGGCGGATAAGCCAACCAAAGACAGCCTACTTGAACGCTTCTCATATGCGTTCCTCCAACCAGAAGGATCACCCTATCCCCCTATTCTTGAAATGAATGATATGGCTGAGACGGTAACCGTGACAGGACAAGGAGGGGCGATTGATTTTCGCTCCTTTGCGGTTCAGCACGGGAGAATTGATGCCTTAGGGTTTCGGATCGGTCCGGCTGTTTATCTGCCAGATGTGTCTGATATGAGCGAGGAGGCGTGGAGCGCGCTAAAGGGGGCAGACTATTGGATATTGGACGCGCTTCGCCGCACGCCTCACCCCACACACGCCCATCTTGAACGCAGTCTCGAGTGGATCAAACGCTCCCAAGTCCCCAAAGCCGTGCTGACAAATATGCATATAGATATGGACTACGATATTCTTTTGGACGAGTTGCCCGAGCATATAAGACCAGCTTATGACGGCATGGTCCTGCGTTTTGACGCGCCATAAGGAGCCATAGGCGCTATGGCCATCCTTCTTGACGTTTTATTGCCCGTCTTTTTTGTAATCGGAGCAGGGTATCTCAGCGTCATGCTCAGGCTCTACTCAGGCAATCTGATCGACAATCTTTTAAAATTCACGCAAACCTTTGCAATTCCCGTACTCCTTTTCAAAGGTATGTCCGAGCTGGACCTCGCGCAGAGCTTTGATCCTGCTCTCTTGGGGAGCTTTTATACGGGGGCTTTTCTAAGCTTTCTCACAGGTCTTTTGGGAGCGCATTATATGTTTGGTCGTGACTGGGAAAGCTCAGTTGCGATCGGCTTTTGCTGTCTCTTCTCCAATTCGCTCATGCTGGGGCTCTCGATCACGGAACGCGCCTATGGCAGCAACGCCCTAGAAGCGAATTTTGCCATTGTCACCATTCATGCGCCCTTTTGTTATTGCATCGGCATTACAGCGATGGAGATTGTCAAATCGCAACAAAAGAGCTTTTTTGGCATCCTCAAAAATGTCCTCTCTGCAATGTTTCAAAACGCCATAATTCTTGGCATCCTCGCTGGCTTTTTGGTGAATATTTTTAACATACCCATCCACAAAAGTGTGAGTGATGCTGTAACGATGATCTCAAGTGCGGCCCTTACTCTTGCATTGTTTAGCATGGGGGGCGTTCTCTTTCGGTATCGGCCCTCTGGTGATTTTACGATTATTGCCATGATTTGCGTGATCTCTTTGGTCTTGCATCCTAGTTTGGTCTGGATGTTCGCAACCCAAGCATCACTCAACACAGAAGCATTCCGCTCGGCTGTGTTAACAAGTGCAATGGCTCCTGGCATTAATTGCTATATTTTTGCAAGCATGTACGGCAAAGCCACCCGCATCGCAGCATCGACCGTCTTGATAAGCACCGCCTTATGCCTCTTTACGGTTTGGGGATGGCTTGGGGTTTTGCCATAAACGGTTGTCAGTCGCTTTCAGGAGACGTAAAATAGCTGTAAACGAAACTGACTAAGATCCGTAAAATGACACCACGCCGAATTGATGACAAATATTTTGTTTCCCCACAAATTGATGTGACTGACATGAGTGATATTGCAAAAGCAGGATTTAAACTGGTCATCTGCAATCGTCCCAATGAAGAAGTCCCAACAGAATTACACGCCGACGTCATGAAGATCGCCGCAGAGGCCGCAGGACTTGACTTCGAAGTGCTCCCATTAACCCACCAAACCATGACGCCAGACAATATCCGTCGGCAGGCCGATTTGGTGGCACAATCTGACGGTCCCGTGCTTGCCTACTGCGCAAGCGGAACGCGATCAACCATTGCCTGGGCTTTGGGTCAGGCTGGCCAATCAAGTGCTGACGATATCATCGCGGCGGCTTTGAAAGCAGGATATAATATAGAAGGGTTAAGGTACGCCTTGTCGTGATGCTCTGAGACTGAGGAAAGCGCCTAGGCAGACTGTTGCGATGGTTGCTCAACAGTCGAAATTGAGCTGGTGCCAGCGTCTAAGAAATCCTCGAAACTTTCGTCTTTACGCTCTGCTAGCTGATTGCCTAGCGCAGCGTCATCCTGTTCTTGTCCGACTGTGTGATCGACACTCGCGCTATCATCTTTCGTTTGTGAAACTCCGATAGGCTGAGACTGTTGGGAAACAGTCTTTACCGCCCTATACGCTCCAGCTTTTCCCAAAATTGCTTTGATAGGTTGCCCACCGCCCTTTCCAACCAGTTCAATATTTTGGAATGCCTCCAAGGGAATGGTCAAAACGTCCCCCACGGAAAGGGCCCTGATCTCCTCCGAGCTAAGCTTGAACCTATGAAGAAGGGCGGTAAATTCAATTTCAAGGTTCAAAAATTGGTAATTAAAGCGCGGCTCGGGCGCGCTTGGCTCTGCCACATATTCCTCTTCACGAAATAAGTCAGTGTTAAATCCAAGAATAAGTTGGCAGGTCTCTGGAATGTCTCGAACTGAAAAGTTGATTTTGAAGCAGATAAAATCACCGTTATCCACCTGTGTCATCAATGCGTCGACATCGGTCATCAGGTCCGGAAAATAGATCGTTGATATCCATTGCTGATAATCCGCAGCCTGCTCAGAGGATTCAAGGCGCTTAAAGGTCCGATCAATAAAGGGGGCGATTAGAGCCGCCTCTGTCAAAGTCGCTTTTCTCGCTTGGGTACTGGTTGACCATGCTTGTCCAATCGTCTGAAACTCACTCAAATTTGACAGGCCCAAAGAGGTCAGACCCATAAAACCTGGCGTCCAGCCTCGTGCTGCCAGACTTCCAAGCAGCCCAAAACCCTCGAGTTCTTCTCTAAGATCGCTCAGACATCCAAATGACATCGTCGATGCTCTTGACTTCAGTTGCACTCCGCAACTCTCGTAACATGCTTTAAAAAATGCCGATTGCAGCCGATTCAACAGCAACAACATTTTACCTTTGGACATCCCAGAAGATGCGCTTACCTTACGTTGTAAGACGGAGTGCTCTTCCACAGTGCGGTCCCTCAATGACTGCCGTTGTTTCAACAAAAATTAGGGTGAAACCTTT
>WTIQ01000289.1 GCA_011525185.1 Paracoccaceae bacterium
ACCAGCGCCATAGCCCTGATCTTTCATCATATCGGTAGGCGCATTCAAAATATGCATAGGGGGCGGAGCTGAACCTGTTTTTTTCGCGTGATTAAGCGCGGTTTTATAGGCCACATAAGCGGCATTGGATTTCGGCGCGAGGGCAAGGTAAAGGACGGCCTGTGCAAGGGCGAGCTCCCCTTCAGGAGACCCCAAGCGCTCGTATGTTTCCCAAGCGTGCAAACAAATGCTCTGGGCTTGAGGGTCCGCTAGACCAATATCCTCAACCGACATGCGTAGAATGCGGCGTGCTAGAAACCTTGGATCCTCCCCCCCCTCCAGCATACGCGCAAGCCAATAAAGCGCGGCATCTGGATCAGAGCCTCGAACTGATTTATGCAAGGCTGAAATAAGGTTGTAATGCCCCTCACCCGTTTTGTCATAAACCGCAGCACGGCGTGTCAAACGCTCGCGCAAATCTTCTTCTGAAAAAACCAGTTTTCCATGCCAGCGCGTGATTTGCTCAATCAAATTTAGCAACGCTCGCCCGTCTCCATCCGCCATGGCAATCACAGTGTCGCGCGCGCTTTCCTCTAACGGCAAGGGATGACCCAGCTCTTCTTCCGCGCGGTGCATAAGCTTGGCGAGTGCCGCCTCATCAAGCCGCTTGAGCACCAAAACCTGCGCCCGCGACAAGAGCGCTGCATTCAATTCAAACGATGGGTTTTCCGTTGTCGCCCCAACAAGCAAAATCGTGCCGTTTTCCATATGGGGCAAAAACCCGTCCTGCTGGGCTTTGTTAAACCGATGAATTTCATCCACAAAAAGCAACGTACCGCGCCCATTACCCGCTCTAAGCTTTGCCGCCTCAAAGCACTTTTTAAGATCGGGAACGCCCGTAAATATTGCGCTGATTTGCTCAAAGTGAAGATCCGTGTGCTGCGCCAGCAATCGAGCAAGTGTCGTTTTGCCCACCCCTGGAGGACCCCAAAATATAATGGACCCAAGCGTCTTACTGCCCAACATGGCCCCAAGTGGCGCGTCAGGATCAAGGATATGATCCTGACCAATCACGTCCTCAATCGACGTAGGGCGAAGCCGCTCTGCAAGCGGCATCAAGTGATCCGCTTGGGAAGGGGATGTCTCAAAAAGATCATTCATGATCTAAACCTTAGTGTCAGTCTCTGTGCCCTACGTTGAATGCCAAACATGCCCCGCCGCCCCCCACTGCGCAAGATGTCATCTATTTCTTGTGCGGACTTTGGGGCGATACCATTTACTGTTTGTATGATGTCACCCTCACGTACCCCAATGGAAGCAGCCGCACGTCCCACTTGGACAACCACAAAACCTTGCACAGACCAAGGTAATCCATAGCGCAATTCGACCGCGGGATTGAGGCTTGATACGGTCAATTCAGGAAAATAATCATCACGATCAAAGCGCAGCACAACGGGTTTTGGTTCATTTGGCGCTTCAATCAGTTTGACGTTTAGCTCTTTGCCCGTGAGCGCAAGACTAACCCGCGCGTTCGTGCCAATGCTGGCCAGCGACAGCCGATAGAGCATTTCTGCGGGGCTTGCGACAGGGACATCATCCACAGCGATAATCACGTCTCCCGTCTTGAGGCCCGCTTTCAAAAAGGGACTTTGCGGGTGAAGGGCGTTCACAATCACCCCCCGTGGTATGTCAAGGCCAAGGTTTTGCGCCAAGTCGAAAGTGACTGCTTGTCCATTGAGCCCCGCCCATGGGCGTATAAACCGATCATGCCCTGCAAAGGCTTGGCTCACGAACTGACGCACCAAACTGGCTGGAATGGCAAATCCGATGCCATTAGAGCCACCAGAACGGGTCAGGATTGAAGTATTCACACCGATCAAATTACCATGAATATCCACCAGTGCGCCTCCTGAATTTCCAGGGTTAATCGGGGCATCTGTTTGAATGTAATATCCCTTTGCGTCGCCGCGCGCAGTGCCAGATCGCGCAAGTCCCGAGACAATGCCGCTGCTCACGGTTTGACCAACACCAAAGGGGTTGCCAATCGCGAGGACCAATTCACCCACGTCAAGCGTGTCGCTCTCTCTCAATTCTAAAAATGGGAACGCCTGATCTGATGTTATTTTGAGAATGGCAAGGT
>WTIQ01000384.1 GCA_011525185.1 Paracoccaceae bacterium
GATTATTATTGTTATGACGCGTTGGAGCATTCGTGATTTGACTGCGAAGGTTTTGGCGAAGCAGAGTGAGAAGGGTGCGGATCAGTGGGACATTGTTGAGTTTCCTGCGATCATGCCGTCTGGTGATCCGCTTTGGCCTGAGTTTTGGAGTTTAGACGAGCTTGAGAGTGTTAAGGCGTCTATTCCTGTGGGCAAGTGGAATGCTCAGTATATGCAGAATCCTACTGCGGAAGAGGGTGCGATTATTAAGCGAGAGTGGTGGAATATTTGGGAAAAGGATGATCCACCTGCATGCAGTTATATTATTCAAAGTTATGATACGGCTTTTAGTAAGGGCGACAGGGCGGACTATAGCGCGATTACGACTTGGGGCATTTTTCATTACGATGAGACGCGAGAGGATCACATTGTATTGCTTGATGCTGTTAGGGGTCGTTGGGAGTTTCCAGAGTTAAAGCAGCAGGCGCATGAGTTGTATGAGTTATATGAGCCTGACATGATTCTTGTGGAGCAGAAGGCGAGTGGTATGCCGTTGACGCAGGAATTGCGTAGGATGGGTATTCCTGTGACGCCTTTTACGCCGAGCCGTGGCGCGGATAAGTTTACGCGGATGCATGCGTGTGCGCCTGTGTTTGAGAGTGGTATGGTGTGGTGTCCTGACACGAATTTTGCTGATGAGGTTATGGAAGAATGCGCTGCATTTCCGAATGGTGAACATGATGACTTGGCGGATTCGATGACTCAGGCTATACTGCGTTTTAGGCAGGGTGGTTTTATCACCACTCCGAGCGACTATGACGATGAGGATGAACTGGCGTTTATGCGTCGAAAAAGGGAATATTACTGATGGCTGAAAAGCGTAAAAAGATTAAGCTAAAGAAAACTCGCGGCGGTGCGCACCAATATGGTTCTGAAGAAGATTTTCGTCGTCAGGCGGATAAGTTGCTTGATAAATTTCTGGCAGATCCTTTAGCCGACCCTGATTTTTTGGAAAAAAAGGCAATGTTTGAGGCTGGTAGGTATGGTGCCAGTGAGTTCTTAGACTCTGATGGTGATTTTGAAAGACTTATGTTGGGTTTTGCTAGAGAAGACGCCAAAAAAAGAAGGAATAGGCCAGTGAAAAAGGCCAAAGGTGGCGCGGTTCGCGCTTATCAAAATGGCGGTGCGGTTATGAAAGGCCGTGGCCCAAAATTCAAAGGATCAAGATAATGGCACATTGTGGTACTCCTAAAAAAATGAAAGCTGGTGGTCTTGTTGGCGGTCAACATAAATTGGACAAAAACAAAGACGGCAAAATCTCTGGAGCGGACTTCAAAATGATGGAGTACGGCGGAGAAGTTAAAAAGATGAAGTACGGCGGTGAGGTCGGCAAGTGCAGAGGCGGTGGTGCAGCTATCGCAGGAACTAAATTTACAGGATGTAAGTAATGGCTAAAATCGTTATCAACATTGACATGGATGAACTTAGGTCTGGTATCAACCAAGTTGTTGATGACGATATGTATGAGGCGGAAGAGGAGTTTATTTGTCCTCTTTCAACTCAAGATTCAGATTTAAACGATAAAAACCGTGAGTATGCCATACAGGAGTATGCTTACGGACATTCTGTGAAGAATTGGGAAAAGAAGAAAGAAATCTGTGGAACTTGTGAATACTACAACATTCGCTCCAATATGCTTGATTGCATTGAAAATGGCATTGGGATGGATGAGGGTGATGAGGTTGGGTATTGTACGAAGTTAGATTTTACCTGCATGGCTGAGAATGTTTGCAATGCTTGGGAAAAGGGCGGTCCTATGACTGACTTTGATGACATTGACGAACTTGAGCCAATCGAAGGCAACGAGAAGGACATTTTCTAATGGCTATAGAGCGAGGTCTAGGTGCGGGTGGGTTGCCCGAGGAGCCGATGGTTCCACAGGAGGCAACATTTGAAAATGTGATTGATTTAGCTGCACAGCCCGGAGTTACTGAGTTTGATGATGGTAGTGCCGTTGTGGGTGAGTATGAGGAGCCTATGGAGGCTCCTGTTAGCGTTCCATTTGATGGCAACTTGGCTGAGGTTATTGATGAAGCCGATTTAGGTTTGATTTCATCTGATTTGATTGGTTCGATTGAGGATGATTTGTCTTCTCGTGAAGATTGGGAAGATACATATAAAACTGGCCTTGAGTTTTTGGGTATGAAGACTGAAGAGCGCACAGAGCCTTTTGAGGGGTCTTCTGGCGTTATTCATCCACTATTGGCTGAGTCTGTTACGCAGTTTCAAGCGCAAGCGTATCGTGAGTTATTGCCTGCAACTGGCCCTGTTCGCACGTCTGTTATTGGTGCGCAAAATGAGATGCTTGTAAAGCAGTCTGAGCGCGTCAAAGACTACATGAATTATATGATTACCTACAAGATGGAGGAGTATGATCCTGAATTGGATCAAATGCTATTCTATCTTCCTGTTGTTGGTTCTACGTTTAAGAAAGTTTACTTTGATCCGTTAAAGCAACGTGCTGTTAGTAAGTTTATACACGCTGAAGACTTAATTGTGCCGTATGGCGCGATTGATTTGGTGTCTTCTCCGCGGATTACGCATAGAATTTCAATGGACTCTAATGAAATTCGCAAGATGCAGCTTGTTGGTTTTTATCGTGACATTGATTTGCCAACTTCTTCTGAGAGCGGTTCATATGGGTCTGATGAAGTTGAGGAATCAATTGATGATATTCAGGGTGTTCATCCTAGCGGACCATCTGAAGAGTTAACTCTTTATGAGGTTCATACGAGCCTTGATATTCCGGGCTTTGAGGACATGGGGGTTGACGGTCAGCCAACTGGCTTGAAGCTGCCTTACATTGTGACGATTGTTGCTGATTCTGGCGATGTTTTGTCTATTCGTCGCAATTACACCGAGATTGATCCGATTAAGAGCGCGAAGCAATATTTCGTGCATTATAAGTTTCTGCCCGGTCTGGGGTTCTATGGCCTTGGCTTGACGCATATGATTGGTGGATTGGCGCAAGCTTCTACGTCTATTTTACGTCAGCTAATTGATGCAGGTACGCTCTCCAACTTGCCTGCGGGTTTTAAAGCTCGTGGTGCTCGCATTCGTGATGAAGATGCTCCCCTACAGCCGGGTGAGTTCCGCGATGTTGATGTGGTTGGAGGCACCCTGCAAGGCTCTCTGATGCCTCTCCCCTTCAAGGAGCCTTCAGGGACGCTTTACAACCTTTTAGGCACTCTTGTGGACGCAGGACGCCGCTTTGCGTCTATGGCTGACTTGAAGGTTAGTGAGATGGGCGGTGAAACTCCTGTCGGCACAACGATGGCGATCATGGAGCGTGGGACAAAGGTTATGTCCGCGATTCACAAGCGCCTTCATTACTCGCAAAAAATTGAGTTTAAACTTCTGGCTCAGATTTTTTCAGAAACTGTTCAAGCATATCCATATCCAGCAGATATGCAGATGGGGCCTGAGATTTTTGTGCAAGACTTTGGGCCTCAGATTGATGTTTTGCCAGTTTCTGATCCAAACATCTTTTCGATGTCGCAACGTATTGCTTTGGCTCAAACTGAGCTACAGCTAGTTCAGTCTAATCCGCAGATACATGGTGGTCCACAGGGTCTGTACGCTGCTTATCGTAAGATGTATGAGGCGCTAGGCGTAACAAACATTGATGCGATATTGCCGCCCCCTCCACAGCCTCAACCAGTGAATCCATCAAAAGAAAATCAAAACGCTCTTATGGGCGCTCCTTTGCAGGCGTTTCCTGATCAAGATCATGAGGCGCACATTGAAGCGCATATGGCGATTATGTCCACACCTGCGATGCAGTTGAATCCACAGGCTCTTGTTGCGCTTCAGGGGCATATTCAAGAGCACATTGGACTGCTTGCAGAAGGTCAGGCACAGCAGGAGATTATGTCTCAGATTCCACCAGAGCAAATGCAGATGATGCAGCAGCAGGCTCAAATGCAGCCTCCGCAAATGGGGCCTCAAGGACCTATGCCACAAGACCCGATGCAAATGATGATGATGCAATTCAAGCCTCAAATAGATGCAAGAGCCGCGCAAATAGCGGCAGATATGACAGAGCAGCTTGTGCAGGCGATGTCTCCAGAGGGACAAGAGGAAGATCCGTTAGTGGCAATCAGGCAGCAAGAATTGCAACTGAAAGCCGCAGATATGCAGCGTAAGCAAGATGAATTCGAAGCACGTCAGGAAATGGATCGTGAGAAAGAGCGTAATGATGTGCTAATCGCGCAGCAACGTATTGATGCTCAAGAAAAAGCTATAGATGAGCGTTCTCGCGTTGCTGAGGAACGCATTCAGACCCAGAGAGATATTGCTGCGGTGAATGCACAAATGAAAGGACAATAATATGGCTTCGTCAATACGAGAGAAAATGGCTGAACAAGAAAAAGCCAAGAAAGTTGCTCAAAGGGAGGCTGAACATGCCGTTAAAAAAGGGAAAAAGTCAGAAGACAATAAGCAGCAACGTGCGCAAGCTGAGGTCGGAGGGGCGTCCGCAAAAGCAAGCAGTAGCGATAGCCCTAAGTCAAGCGGGAAAGTCCGAGCGAGGACGAAAAAAGGTCACTTCGTCAAAGACGACCCGAACACCCCAGAAAACGAAGCGTGGGTTGAAGAAAAGCCAAAGCCAAAGAAAAAAGCTCCAGCTAAAAAGAAAGCCAGTAAAAAAAGCTGATGGTGGAGTGATTAGCAGATTTAGCAGAATTGCTAGACCCCAGAGATTCCAAGGTATTTTCTGATTTTATGGTAATTATACTTGTGCTTTCCAAATAATCGCATACTATATGCGGTATGGACGCACTAAATCTTGCAGAATATCTCTTGAAAAACATACGTGAGCGTGATGTGCGTCTAAAAGACAAGCTCGCGGATGGTTCGATACAGACTTTTGAGGAGTATCGGTACATCGTAGGCGAAATACGCGGAATGTCCTACGTTGAACAAGAAATCAAAACCGCGATGAAAGGCATAGAGTACGCAGATGACTAATAAGTTGTTTGTGCCTGATCATGTTGCGAAGGCAGCACGAAAGGCAATAAAAGAAAATGCAGAAATGCCAAAGCCTATAGAAAATGCTTTTGGCAAAGGTGCAGAAAACAAAAATGAAGATGACCCATCTCAAATGGAGACATCTGCATTAGAGAGATTACCACAGCCTACAGGCTATCGTGTTCTCATCATTCCCTATTATCCAAGTGCGCAAACAAAGGGTGGTTTGTACGTTCCAGATCAGGTTCGTGAACGTGAAGCCTTTGCGACTGTAGCCGCTTACGTGGTTAAATTGGGTCCAGATGCATATAAAGACCCCCAAAAATTCCCAAATGGTCCTTGGTGTAATGAAAAGGATTGGGTTCTTATAGGAAGATATGCTGGAAATAGGTTCAAAGTGGAAGGTCTTGAGGTTCGTATTATAAATGACGATAATATTATCGCAACAATTCTTGACCCAAAAGATATTTCCTATGTATAAGCTGATGGAGAGCAAGGAAAATGGCTATGGCTGAAAACATTCGTGAAAACGAAGATATTGAAGAAGCTACATCTGTTGATTTTGAGGACGATTCTGATGAAGCCTCTGGCGTTGAGGCGTACATCGGTAATGCTGTAGATGTTACTGATGAAGTTGCAGAAACCCGAACAAATGCTCGTAAAGATTCTTCAGGAGATGAAGAGTTAGATAGCTACAGTGAATCTGTACAGCGTAGAATTAATCAATTAACGGCAAAACGTAAGCAGGCAGCAGAAGAAGCTCAAGCTGCTGTTCAGTATGCTCAGCAGATGCAAGCTGAGAATCAGCAAATGCGGCAACGCTTGCAACAACTAAATGGCGCATACAACAACGAAGCCGAAACTCGTCTAAACGCTCAAGAGTATCAAGCCACTCGCGCTTTGCAGGAAGCAAATGAGGCTGGAGATTATGAAAAAGTTGCAAAGGCGCAGCAGGCACTAGCTAAAATTGCTATGGCAAAAGAAAAAGTCAGCGAGCAAAAGGCTAGAATAGAGCGTGAAAATGAAGAGCAAAAAGCTCAACAAGAGCAGCAAGCTCAAGTTCCACAGCAACAATATGCTCCACCACCACCGCCACAACAGCAGCAGCAGCCACAACGTGATCCTAAGCTGGAGCGGTGGATGGAAAAGAATCAATGGTTTGGGTCAGATAGAATTATGACCCGCGCTGCTCAAGCAATTCATGAGCAACTCGTATTAGAGGAAGATTACGACCCTACAAGCGATGATTACTACAAAGAAATCGACGCTCGTATGCGTAATGAAATGCCTCACAAGTTTAAGGAGAAGCGGTCCAACGCCCAGACTGTTGCTCCTGCGTCTGGTAACGGACGGTCTGTAAAGTCAGGGCGGAAAAAGTCGGTGGAACTTACACCCGGTCAAGTGGCGTTTGCCAAGAAAATGCGCATCCCTCTGGAAAGATATGCGAAAGAAGTCGCTCGCTTAGAGCAAAGCAGGAGAGATTAATATGGCTGATAGGACATCACGCGAAGTACAATCGCGGGAGCGCACAGAGCGCAAAATGGAATGGCGTCCCGGTTCAGCTTTGGATGCTCCTGAACCTCCCATTGGATATGTCCATCGTTGGATTCGTGAATCTGTGATGGAGTTCGATGATAAAACTAACGTTCATAAGAAACGGCAAGAAGGTTGGGACCTCGTTCGCGCAGAGGATTACCCAGATTGGATTGGACCTGTAGTAGACGAAGGGCGTAACGCCGGTATCATTGGTAACGGTGGTCTTGTTCTCGCACGTATGCCCGTCGAAATGGTTGAGCAGCGGAAAAATCACTATAAAGGTGTGACTAAAAATCAAATGGACGCAGTGGATAATGACTGGATGCAAGAAAACAATCCAGCCATGCCGAAACTTGCTCCGCAACGTAAATCATCCGTCTCGTTCGGCTCTAGTCGAAAGAGCGGATAACTTGAAGGAAATTAGCTATGTCTAACCAAGACGCTTCTTTTGGCCTTCGTCCAGTTCGTACAAGCATTAGCTCACAGCAGCAAAATCGCTATCGCATTGCTTCAGGCTATTCCACCGCTATCTTCCAAGGCGACCTTGTTGCTATGGTAACTGGTGGTGGTATTGAGCGTGTTGCCGCAGGAGGATCAGGTTTGATCCTTGGTGTGTTTAACGGTTGCTTCTATACGGACCCAACGACGAACAAGCCAACTTTCTCAAATAGCTACCCCGGTAGCATTTCAGCATCTGACATCATGGCAAACGTCATTGATGATCCGGGTGCAACATTTGAAATTCAAGCTGATGCTGCATTCCCTGTGGCTGACTTGGCTGGTAATTTCGACATTGTTGATCAATCTCCTGTTGGAGATACCACTTCTGGTATTTCTCGCATGGAGCTTGATGTGACGACTGGTGCAACAACTGCAACATTGCCGTTGAAAGCCATCGACATTTCTCAAGACCCTGAGAACAGTGATGTTTCGTCTGCGAACACTAACGTGATCGTGAAAATTAACAACCACCTGTTCAGCGGTGGAACCGCTGGCTTGGCATAAGGAGATTGAGTTATGGCTATTTCACGCTCCCAACTCGTCAAAGAACTTGAGCCGGGCCTGAACGCTCTATTCGGTATGGAATATGACCGCTATGAGAATCAGCATGCAGAAATCTTCGAAACGGAAACATCAGACCGTGCATTCGAAGAGGAGGTCATGCTGGTCGGATTTGGGAATGCTCCCACAAAATCCGAAGGTTCTGGCGTTGAGTTCGACAATGCAAATGAAGCATATACTGCTCGTTATACACACGAGACAGTTGCGCTTGCATTCGCATTGACCGAAGAGGCAATCGAAGACAACCTGTATGATCGTCTTGGTGCACGTTATACGAAGGCGCTTGCGCGTTCTATGGCTCACACTAAGCAGGTCAAAGCGGCTGCTGTTCTTAACAATGCGTTTGACAGCAACTTTGCAGGTGGCGACGGTAAAGAGCTTTGTGCGACTGATCACCCTCTCGCGGGCGGTGGTACATTCCGCAACGAGCCGTCAACAGCAGCAGACTTGAACGAAACTTCGCTTGAGAATGCTTTGA
>WTIQ01000365.1:0-831 GCA_011525185.1 Paracoccaceae bacterium
GGTCAGCAGATCGGTGGGATCATCCACAAAACTTTGAAAGGACACGGGCGATGTTTCAGTCATCCCATAGCAAATGGTTACGTCTCGCATGTTCATCTGCGAGTTTACCCGTTCCATCACATCCACAGGGCAGGGGGCACCTGCCATAATGCCCGTTCGCAGCGAAGAGAGGTCGTAAGGCGTCTTCTCCATCTCCTCTAGCATCGCAATAAACATTGTCGGCACACCATAGGCGGCGGTGCAGCGCTCCGCTTCTAGGGCCTTGAGCGTTTCGCTTGGATCAAATCCCTCGCTTGGGAACACCATTGTGGCCCCTTTGCTCACAGCACCAAGCACCCCCATCACCATTCCAAAACAGTGATAAAGGGGTACAGGAATGCAAAGCCGATCCTGATCAGTGAGCAAAATGCGATCCGTCACAAAGCGGCCATTGTTCACGATATTGCAGTGGCTCAATGTGGCACCTTTGGGGGCGCCTGTTGTGCCAGAGGTGAATTGAATGTTGATCGCTTCGTCTGGATCAAGCTTAAGTGTCTCTAAGTGATCAAAGTGATTTTTGTCTCCTAGACTGAGAAGACTGTTAAATGGCCGTACCCCATTTGGAGCATGCTCCTTCATCAAGATGACGTGCTCGAGATGTGGGAGTTTTTCCGCCCTAAGAGCTCCGCCTTTTGAGGTTTCCAGTTCGGGCGCAAGGGTCGTTATCATCCCTATGTAATCAGAGCTCTTGAACTGCTCTGCCAAGACCAAAGCCTTGCAGCTAACTTTGTTGAGGGCGTATTCAAGCTCTGAAATGCGATAAGCTGGATTTATACAGACAAGGATTAATCC
>WTIQ01000365.1:841-2111 GCA_011525185.1 Paracoccaceae bacterium
GTTAGGGGACCAAATTCCAACACGGTCTCCCTTATCCAAGCCGAGTGCCAAAAAGCTTGTGGCGAGTGCGTCCACATCGGCGTCAAATTCTTCGTAGGTTTTACGAATACCTGCATCACTAAAGACCAAAGCCGTATTTGCGCCGTGGTTTTTGACTGCGCGTTTGAGAAGTTGGGGGATCGTTGCACGATCCAACTCAACCGCGTGATCTCCACGCACATACGACAACCCGTTTATGGGAGCCGTCGTTTTGTCAGAGGCCGTTTGAACGTTCATGTGATCCTTCCCTCTATAATTTATTCAAAGTTTAGGGAGGCAAAATACAAAAAGCAAATTATTCAAAGCCGTGGCTTTAGTCGTCTTCGTCTGTTCCCTGATCGGCGACTCGTGCAACTGAGACCACTTCTTCTCCAGAACCCGTGTCAAAAACACGGACGCCGCCCGCGCTTCTGGAACGGAAAGAAATGCCTTCAACAGGAACTCGGATGGACTGGCCCTTAGAGGTGGCCAGCATGATTTGATCATCAATTTCAACGGGGAAGCTTGCCACAAGATCACCGCCACGCATGGCTTTATCCATTGCAGCAACCCCCATACCACCACGCCCTCGGATTGGGTAATCATGGCTGGACGAGAGCTTGCCCGCACCACCAGAGCTAATGGTTAAAATAAGATTTTCGGCCGCTGACATTTCAGCGTAGCGTTCTTGTGAAATTGTTGCATTTGGATCAGCGGTGTTCTCATCATCGGAGCCCGCGTCCTCTTCTGACATGCCAGCCACAGCGCGACG
This sequence comes from Paracoccaceae bacterium, assembly GCA_011525185.1. Classification (GTDB taxonomy): domain Bacteria; phylum Pseudomonadota; class Alphaproteobacteria; order Rhodobacterales; family Rhodobacteraceae; genus LFER01. The sequence continues at coordinate 1,632 of WTIQ01000365.1, forward strand.
CATCTTGAGGTATGCCACTCTCTCATCAGGGTCTGCTTTGAAATGACGAAGCACAGACATCGATACGACCCGATCATTGCCCATAAGCTTTATGCCACGCACGCCAGTTGATTTGCGCCCCTTAAAGACGCGGACATCCGTACTTGCAAATCGAATGGCACGACCTGAGTTGGTCACCAGCATAATATCTTCGTCTTGTGTGGCGATACGCACATTGACCAATTCAACGCCTTCGGGAAGATCCATCGCGATTTTGCCGTTTGCCCTTACGTTTGTAAAATCAGAGAGGGCGTTGCGTCGAACGTCCCCCATAGATGTGGCAAAGATTATTTGAAGACTGTCCCATTCTTCTTCGGGCACATCGACGGGCATAATCGCGGCAACGGACGCGCCCTGTGGAATCGGTAAAATATTGACGATTGCTTTGCCTTTAGCGACCCGCGCCCCCTGTGGGAGCCGCCAGGTTTTGAGCTTGTAGGC
>WTIQ01000208.1 GCA_011525185.1 Paracoccaceae bacterium
CTTGTGCAGAGGGCTATCCAGAACCGTACGAATTTCTCTTACGCCCAGTCGATGTGCATATGGAAAAGGACCAACAGATCATCCGCGCGGCCAGTTACCTCTACACTTGGGACGTCTCAGAGGCCACTCTCATTCCCTCTGGACGCTACGCAGAACGCTCCCCTGATGTGAGATAATGGATGATTACAAGGGGATTGCGGCGGACGCGTGTCTTTTGTAAGCACACATGTCAGGACGTCAAACGCGACACAGGAAAGGTCTAAGAACAAATGCCAAAGCTCTACACAACAGACCGTATTTTGCGTTTCGGAGACTGCGATATTTCAGGCACGGCTTATTACCCCGCCTATATGAACATTCTCAATAACGTCAACGAAGAGTTCTGGGAGCACATTGGGTTTCCATGGCACACGACAATAAAGGAACATGGCTGGGGCACCCCTACTGTGCACTTGAGCTGTGATTTTAACAAAACAAGTTCTTTTGGAGAGACGCTGCATTTTGAAATGGCGATTTTGCGGGTCGGAACCTCCTCGGTGACGATCAAGCATCGTATCTCATGCGAGGGAGAAACCCGCTGGATATGCAAACAAGTGCTTGTGGCAAGCGATCTGGCTAAGCTGAGCGCCATTCCCTTTCCTGATGACGTTCGCGCCGCACTGCTCGATTGGCATGTAAAGGCCGATGAGATCGACTTTTAACCCCTACATTTGTGCAGGCAGATAGAGCGCAAGCGCTGGAAAGGTGAGCAATAGCGCAAGGCGTATAATATCGACGAGCCAAAAGGGCGTCACGCCGCGAAATACGGTTGCCGTTGTCACATTGCCCACCACCCCTTTGAGAACAAAGACATTCAATCCCACGGGAGGCGTGATCAAACTAATTTCCGTCACCACTACAACGATGATGCCAAACCATACCGGATCATAGCCAAGGCTCGTCACCAGCGGAAAGAAGATGGGCACTGTGAGCAAGAGCATGGAGAGGCTCTCAAAGACACAGCCCAAGATGATGTAAATCAACAAGATCACAGCCATCACCTGCCATGGCTCAAGATTATAGGTTGTCACCAAATCCCTCAAGGCATTGGGCAATCCCGCCATATTGACAAAGTTTGAAAAAATCCACGCGCCAATCAGAACTGCAAACAAGCCAGCCGCGGTCGTGGCTGTTTCAAGCAACACTTCATAGGTGTCTCTGAAGCTGAGCCTGCGACGGGCCAGCGCGATCAAAAAGGCGCCCATCGCTCCCATCCCAGCCGCTTCCGTTGGCGAGAAGCTTAAATTCAGGGGATGAAAATCAAACAGCCCATAAAGCCCTCCTATGACAAGGAAAAACAACAGCAGGACCGCCCACACATTGCGCAAGGCTGTGTTTCGCTCACTCCAAGAGCTTTTGGGCCCTGCTGGACCCGCCTCTGGTTTACGCCAGACAGAAAATCGCACCGCACAGAGATAGAGAAGAATGCCCAAAATGCCAGGCACAACGCCTGCAATAAAGAGCTTGCCGATAGACGTTTCCGTCAACAATCCGTAAATCACAAGTATAACTGAAGGCGGGATCAAAATCCCAAGGGTACCCCCCGCAGCAATTGAGGCTGTTGAGAGGCTATCTTCATACTTAAAGCGGCGCATTTCAGGCATTGCAACTTTTGCCATCGTCGCAGCGGTGGCCAGAGACGATCCCGAGATGGCCGAAAATCCTCCGCAAGCCACGATGGTGGCCATGGCCAATCCCCCGCGCAGGTGTCCTAAAAAGGCATTGGACGCAGCGTATAACTCGCGGCTTATCCCTCCTTTATTCACAAAAAGCCCCATCAGAATGAACAAAGGCACCACCGAGAGCCCATAATCCTGCGCTGTGTCGATAATCAATCTTGCGACCATCGAGATGGAGGCGCGAAAGCTTGTCTCAAGCATAAAGCCAATCATCCCCACAAATCCCATTGCAAAAGCAATAGGCACGCGAATGAGAACAAGAATAAGAACTGCAAAAAATCCGATGAGTGCCTCGGTCATTTTAAAATCTCACTCATAGAGGGGCGAAATATCAAAACAACGCCACGAAAAATCAACGCCAGCGCCGTGATCGCCGTCATCACAGAAATAAAC
>WTIQ01000154.1 GCA_011525185.1 Paracoccaceae bacterium
GCCTTGAGATGCTGCGCGAAATTGGCACAACAGACCGCATCCCCGAATTTATCGCCCGCGCCAAGGATAAGGATGATCCCTTCCGCCTGATGGGCTTTGGCCACCGCGTCTATAAAAACACAGACCCACGGGCAACCGTCCTCAAACAATCCGCTGATGAAGTGCTCGAACTGCTGGGGATTGAACATAATCCCCTCCTTCAAGTCGCCAAAGAGCTTGAGGACATGGCCCTGAACGATCCCTATTTCATCGAGAAAAAGCTCTTTCCAAATGTGGACTTCTACTCAGGCATCATCCTAGAGGCGATGGGCTTTCCCACCTCCATGTTCACACCGATCTTTGCCGTGAGCCGAACCATCGGCTGGATTTCCCAATGGAAAGAAATGATCGCAGACCCACAAATGAAAATCGGCCGCCCGCGTCAACTCTACCTAGGGGAAACCGCACGCGACTACGTGGACATCGAAAACCGCTAAAACGACTGAAAACCACAAGCGGCAAGAGACTTTTCGCTACAACCAAACCGTGTTACCCTCTCCCTATTGATTAAAGAAATAGGGATGTGCGGATATGGCGGATGACCAGTCATCAAAGAAATGGCCGTTTTATACCAAGATCGAAGGCACCCCCGTTATGGTGTGTCGGGACCAAAATGAATTGGCGTCAATGACGCTACATGCGCCTAACCATAACGACCCTGCAAACTTTGCAGAAACGGATGTTTCTATCGAAAGTATTTTTAGTGAAATTACCCACCAATACACGTCAGAAATGCAGACGCCTCTTCAAGAACAATATACTGAAAAACACGTAACTCTGCGGGTCCGCTGCGCGGAATTAAAACTGACCCTCCATAACTTCTCGATTAAGGTAAATACGCGTCTCGCCCAACATTTGGGTGAAGATTTTAAAATCACAGCAACACGGAAAAGACTTCGCAATATCGCTCAAACGGACAACAACACAAAAGAACAAAACTTAGAAGCCAGCGGTGGTTTTAAATTGGGAAATTTTTTAAATTTCAGTGCTTTCCGCGGGGCAAAAGCAAAAAAGACGAAAGAAAAAAGCCAAAACGCAAGCGAAGAAGTGTCTTTAGAAATTGTAAATACCAAAGGACCATTGGTGATAGAGTCCAGTGGCAAAGATAGCTTTCAAATCGGGTCCGAGGACTGGGGTGATCCAAGCTCAAGTTTTGATGATGTCGCCAATGAAACACATCGGCTTGGAGCAAGAATGCGTGAATTAAAAGCTTTAAAGCGGTCTTATCAGCCCTTGCCTAACCCGTGTTATGGATAACGAAGAGTTTCACATTGTTTTCAAACACTATTCAGAGTTTGCATCATGGGATTGTTTGGAAAGGGGCACGCATGTGCGCGCTGCGGCACGGGCGGAGACATACTGAAATGCCTCGCATTTCAGAGATATACAAAAGTTCTGCTGTAGCCTTATAGATGCCTAGAGTTGCTTATCGAGGAGGGGTGGGAGTTGTCACACACCACTATCCTAAAAGGGTGGATAAGCAAAAATTAGCTTGTGCTGAGCGCTAAGACGCGTTTAGCGCCCCTCAAACTTGGCGGGGCGTTTTTCGGTAAAGGCCAGCACCCCTTCGGCGAAATCACGGGTTTGTCCGCATTTTTTCTGCAAGCGCGCCTCAAGCCCCAGTTGCTCCTCCAGCGAATTGCCAAGGGAGGCCCTCAGCGCCATTTTCACGTTTTGATAGGCCACTGTTGGACCCGCCGCCAAATGCGCCGCGCGCGCTTTCCATGTCTCTTCAAAGGCCTCATCTGGCACCGCCTCATAGATCAGTCCCGATTGTGCCGCCTCTTGGGCGTGAATTTTATCGGCAAAGAGAGAGGCCCCCATCGCCTTGGCAAAGCCCATGGTACGCGGCATCACATAGGTGCCTCCAGCGTCAGGAATGAGACCAATCCGGGTAAAAGCCTGCATCAGATAGGCCGAATGGGCCGCGATCACCACATCTGCCGCGAGAGCAAGGTTGGCCCCTGCCCCCGCCGCGGCGCCGTTTAGGGCTGTAATCGTTGGTACAGGGCAGTCCATAATCGCTCTGAGCATTGGCTCGTACTCATCGCGCAGTGTACGCTCCATATCC
>WTIQ01000042.1 GCA_011525185.1 Paracoccaceae bacterium
ATTGAAACCAATGCACATCTTTTGCGCTACGACAGCGTTCATGGCCGTTTTCCTGGTACGGTCAGCATTGACAACAATGCTCTTGATCTTGGCCGCGGGCCAATCGACGTGATGTCTACATATGATCCAAACGAGTTGGATTGGAGCGGCTGCGATGTCGTTTTGGAATGCACAGGACAGTTCAATGATGGAAATCTATCACGCGTTCATATTCAGCAAGGGGCCAAGGCTGTTCTGATCTCAGCGCCAGCCAAAAATGTGGACAAAACGATTGTCTACGGCGTCAACCACCGTGACTTGATCCCAGGCGACACCATGATTTCCAATGGCTCCTGCACCACCAACTGTCTTGCCCCGCTTGCCAAAGTCCTAAATGACGCCATTGGAATTGAGCGTGGAATAATGACGACCATCCACTCCTACACGGGAGATCAGCCCACTTTGGATAGACGTCACAAAGATCTCTATCGGGCACGGGCGGCGGCGATGGCGATGATACCAACCTCCACCGGTGCCGCAAAGGCATTGGGCGAAGTTCTGCCAGAATTAAGTGGAAAACTAGATGGGACAGCTATGCGGGTCCCAACACCTAATGTATCGGCTGTCGATATGACCTTTGAAGCTTCAAAGGATGTAACTGTAGAGGATGTGAATGAGATCGTTCGGGAAGCTGCAGAGGGCCATATGGGTCAGGTCCTTGCCTACGATCCAGAACCAAAAGTCTCTATTGACTTCAATCACACCTCGCATTCCTCAATATTTGCACCCGACCAGACAAAAGTCGTCGGCGGGCGCACCGTTCGAGTGCTTGCATGGTATGATAACGAGTGGGGCTTTTCGGTGCGCATGGCGGATGTTGCGACCTCAATTGGACGCTTACTTTAACCTCACATAAATATCGGTTATTCTCTTGTTCACGCAGGTGATGCATTATAGCTGCATCCAAAATTCAAAATCTGCACGATAAGGGAGCATCTTGCATTATGACGCATACAGCTTGGGCATATCTATTTGCGATTATCATATGTCTTCTTGTTGCTGATGCTGTCTTCGCAGAGGGCGAGTATTTTTATACCTGATGCGCAAGGGCAATGCCTTGGTCGAATGGCTTGCTTTTTGGCGATGAATAGTCCCTAGAGCGCATATTTCAGTTGACAAATTCTGCGTTGTGTTATTGTTAGCGCTAACGGATAAGAAATTGTAGGGCAGGTCAATGCAAGTTGCAATTAATGGTTTCGGGCGTATTGGACGAAATGTTCTAAGGTGCATTGTTGAGCACAACAGGGATGATATCGAAGTGGTGGCAATCAATGATCTTGCACCTATCGAGACCAACGCACATCTGCTAAGATATGACAGTGTTCACAGTCGCGCGCCTTTCGACGTGAAGACGTCAGAGACGACTATGGACGTAGGACACGGCCCTATTCACATGACCAGCGAACGCGATCCGAGTGCTTTGGATTGGTCTGGAATTGACGTGGTTCTAGAATGCACGGGAATTTTTACGAGCCGTGACACAACGCAGGTTCATTTGGAGCAAGGCGCCAAGCGCGTCCTCATCTCTGCACCTGCAACTGGGGAAGACAAAACCATCGTGTATGGGATCAATCACAATACACTGACCAGTGACGATCTGATTGTCTCTAACGCGAGCTGCACAACAAATTGTCTGGCCCCTGTTGCCAAAGTACTAAACGACGCTGTTGGGATTGAGGCGGGATTTATGACGACCATTCACAGCTATACTGGCGATCAACCGACATTGGATCGTGGGCACAAGGATCTATACCGAGCACGTGCAGCGGCGATGAACATGATCCCTACCTCTACAGGAGCGGCACGCGCTGTATCATTGGTGCTCCCAGAGCTAGAAGGAAAATTAGACGGCGTCGCCATTCGCGTTCCAACACCGAATGTTTCCTGTATTGATCTCACATTCCAAGCCTCTCGAGACACAGATAAAGACGAAATCAACGCAGCCATCAAAAAGGCCTGCGAGAGCGAATTGAGTGGAATTCTCGGACTAACCGACGAGAAATTAGTGTCGCTTGATTTCAACCACGATAGCCACTCAAGCATCTTTGCCGCAGATCAAACGCATGTCGTCCAAGGCAGAACATGCCGCGTCTTGTCGTGGTATGATAACGAATGGGGATTTTCCAATCGTATGGTGGACACAGCTGTGGCGATGGGCAAGCTCTAGCAGCCGAATTGAAGGATCAGGCCTTAGGCCTTACCAAAGCGTTCGAGCAATTTGTGCTTCACGTTAGATGTGACAAATTTGGTGACATCGCCATCTAAGCGAGCAATCTCTTTCACAAGTTTTGATGCAATCGCTTGGTGTTTTGCTTCGGCCATAAGAAAAACCGTTTCAATTGAACTATCCATTGCACGGTTCATCCCAACCATCTGAAATTCATACTCAAAATCAGAAACCGCCCGCAATCCACGGACGATCACCTGTGCCCCAACGTCATGGGCACAGTCAATAAGAAGGTTTTCGAAAGGATGTGCAACGATTTCAGTGCCCGTGTCTTTAGAGAGAGTCGCACACTCTCGCTCGATCATTTCAACGCGCTCTTCCAGAGTAAACAAAGGTCCCTTGTCACGATTGATCGCAACTCCGATGACCAGACGATCAACCAACATGGCACCACGGCGGATGATATCAACATGTCCCAAGGTTATTGGGTCAAATGTCCCAGGATAAAGCCCAATGCGCATCAGTCGCGTCCCCTCGTCCAATTCCTTGGCACGAGAAATAACATTAGCGCTGGAAATGCAACCCTAATATCCTTTGATCATGTTCTCTAAGGCTTCATTCTCCATAGAAACACGGGATAATTTAGCCTTAACCATATCTCCAAGTGTTACCAAGCCAACAAGGGTCTTACCCTCAACCACAGGCATATGGCGAAAACGATGTTTGGACATTGTGGCAAGTATCCGATCCACATCATCATCCAAGGAACATACAAAAAGGCGTCGCGTCATCACGTCTTCTGCGCGCAATTCTAGCGCAGCGCTTCCATGTCGTGAAAACGCGCGGACGATATCACGTTCCGACAAAATGCCATCGGCTGTAAATCCATCTCCAGAAATTACCAAGCACCCAAAGTTGTATTTACTCAAAACGTCGGAAAGGTTTTTCAAGGGTGTAGAGGGTTCGGCGGTCACCACTCCTTTATAGGCTTTTGCATTTAAAATTTGCCGTATAAACATAATAATGAACCTCGCTGGTATTAATAAATTTAATCCTCTCAAAATAAAATCAACTCCGAATTTGCTTGAACACCTTTGCCGTTCCAAAATAGCTTTTAAGAATAGTACTTTATGCTTCACAGTTGCACCATTATTCCCACCTTAGCGCGATGACTTTTCACTGTTCAGTCCTGTTTTTCGGAGATATACAAACGAGCAAAAGATTGGGAGATGTAAGATGAATGAGCTAACTCATTATATTGGCGGGCAACATGTTAAGGGGACGTCGGGACGCTTTGGCGACGTCTATAATCCTGCAACTGGTGAAATTCAGGCAAAAGTGCCCTTAGCCTCTTCTGCTGAAATGGCGCATGCGGTTGAGATCGCAGCAAAGGCGCAACCTGCTTGGGCAGCAGTCAACCCACAAAGACGCGCCCGTGTCATGATGAAATTTGTCGATTTACTGCACCGTGACATGGAAAAGCTGGCCGAAGCGCTGAGCCGTGAGCACGGCAAGACACTTCCAGATGCTAAAGGCGATGTGCAGCGTGGGCTGGAAGTGGTCGAATATTGCATTGGTGCGCCTCATCTCCTCAAGGGCGAATACACCGACAGCGCTGGTCCTGGCATTGATATGTATTCGATGCGCCAGGCCCTTGGGGTCTGTGCGGGTATCACACCGTTCAACTTCCCTGCCATGATCCCTATGTGGATGTTTGCACCTGCTTTGGCCTGTGGGAATGCCTTTATTCTCAAGCCCTCAGAGCGTGATCCGTCTGTTCCCCTGATGCTCGCAGAGCTGATGGAAGAAGCTGGCCTGCCAGCGGGCCTTTTGCAGGTTGTGAACGGAGACAAAGAGGCCGTAGATGCAATCCTTGACCACGATGTCATTCAATCTATCGGATTTGTGGGTTCAACCCCCATTGCGGAGTATATCTATGGTCGCGGATGCAGCAACGGCAAGCGTGTTCAGTGCTTTGGTGGTGCAAAAAATCATATGATCGTGATGCCGGACGCAGATATGGATCAAGCCGCAGATGCGCTTGTGGGCGCAGGCTATGGGGCTGCGGGAGAGCGCTGCATGGCAATCTCCGTTGCGGTTCCGGTCGGCGATGAAACAGCGGATCGTTTGATTGAAAAACTGGTTCCGCGCATCGAAAAGCTGAAAGTCGGCCCCTACACTGCGGGTGACGATATGGACTATGGCCCCGTTGTCACAGAGCGGCCAAGCGCAATATCCTCGGGCTCGTTGAAAGTGGCGTTGACCAAGGGGCAGAGCTTGTCGTGGATGGGCGAGACTTTACCCTGCAAGGCTATGAAGACGGCTATTTTGTCGGACCGCATCTCTTTGATCGCGTCACACCTGACATGGACATTTACAAAAAAGAGATCTTCGGTCCCGTTTTAAGCACAGTCAGAGCCCAAACCTATGAAGAGGCCATCGGCCTTGCCATGGATCATGAATATGGCAACGGCACAGCGATCTTTACACGGGATGGGGATACTGCCCGCGACTTTGCCAATCGGATCAATATCGGCATGGTGGGGATCAATGTCCCGATCCCCGTTCCCCTCGCCTATCACACCTTTGGAGGCTGGAAAAAATCTGTCTTCGGCGATTTGAACCAACACGGTCCAGATGCGTTTAAATTCTACACACGTACCAAAACGGTCACCTCTCGCTGGCCCTCTGGCATTAAAGAAGGCGGAGAGTTCAATTTCAAAGCCATGGACTAAAACCCATCTAAAGCTCTTTTGAAAACCGCCCTCGGATCACTGGTTCGGGGGCTTTTTTTGTGACAGAAATGATACTGGTTGCGGCCTTTACCCACTTGCAAGCAGACAAAACCTATCGCTTACAAGTATATTTTTGACGCATTTTGAACCTCGTGTCGCAAAATGGATAGCGTCCTTTTGATCCAATTGTTCTTGTCGGCTCGGGGAGAGCCATATGCAACACGAAGCCTCGAAAATTAAGCTCGTTGTTATTACGATTGGTGCAGAACGCGGCCGCGCAGCGCGTGGAGCCCCTCAGTAAGTCTGACTTACAAAGATTTAAAGCAACTTATTGAGGACTTCTATGACAGCTCAAACTTCTCGCCGCGCTGGTGGACGCTCTGCAAGACGCAGCGCTCGCGCCGCTCCCCTCGCCGATCATCTCAGACCCGTACGGGCTGGCATGCCCGGGGGCTCTTATCAGCCTCTCAGTGCGCATGATATCCAGAAAATTCACCACGCCGTTCTTGACGCTCTTGAAACAGTAGGCCTTGCCGATGCCCCTGAGAGTGGCATTGAATATATGACAAAAGCAGGCGCTCTTTTGGGAGATGATGGACGGCTTCGCTTTCCCCGCGCACTCGTCGAAGATGCAATTGCAAAGGCCATGCGCAATATCGTCTTGTATAGCAGAGACGGTAAAAACGATCTCGAACTAAGCGGCAGCAAGGTCCATTTTGGCACGGCTGGGGCCGCGGTTCATGTGGTCGATGTCGAAGGCCGCGACTATCGCGATAGCACACTCCAAGACCTCTATGATGCGGCACGGCTGACCGATAAACTCGACAATATTCATTTCTTGCAAAGACCAATGGTGTGCCGCGATATTGCCGATAATCGGGAAATGGACCTCAATACCGTTTACGCCTGCTGCTATGGGACGACAAAGCACGTGGGCACGTCTTTTACGGAAGTGGATTTTGCCAAAGACGCCTTCAAAATGCTGCACATGATTGCAGGCGGAGAGGACAAGTGGCGCGCAAGGCCATTTGTGTCAAACTCTAACTGCTTTGTCGTGCCACCGATGAAATTCGCAACGGAAAGCTGCCTTGTTATGGAAGAGTGTATTAAACAAGGCATGCCCGTTTTATTACTCAGCGCAGGACAAGCTGGGGCAACGGCCCCTGCCCCTATTGCAGGTGCTATTGTGCAAGCTGTGGCAGAATGCCTTGCTGGTTTGGTCTATGTTCAGGCCATTGATCCGACACATCCCGCCATTTTTGGAACATGGCCTTTCGTCTCGGATTTGCGCACTGGGGCCATGTCAGGGGGCAGCGGGGAACAAGCGCTTTTGACAGCAGGCTGTGCGCAAATGCACCGTTTTTACGATCTGCCCGGTGGCGCGGCAGCTGGGATTGCAGATGCAAAACTACCCGATATGCAAGCAGGATGGGAACAGGCCACCTCAAATGTCATGGCGGGCCTCTCGGGGCTGAATATGGTCTATGAAGCGGCAGGTATGCACGCCTCACTTTTGGGATTTTGCCTTGAGTCGCTTGTCCTTGGAGACGATCTATTGGGACAGGCTATGCGCTGTGTACGCGGGATCGAGATTACCGATGAAACGATCAGTGTCGATGTTATCAAAGCCACCTGCCTTGAGGGGCCAGGTCATTACCTCGGATCAGAGCAAACACTGGCCTTGATGCAAAGCGAATATGTATATCCTGAACTGGGGGATCGCACATCCCCCAAAGAATGGAACGAATTGGGCAAACCAGACCTCATTCAAAAGGCGATTGCGCGCAAAGAGGCCATATTGGCCGAACCCTCGTCTGCCGCCTTTTCAAGTGAAGTAGATCGCGCCATTCGGGCCGCTTTTAACATCCATATAAGCCCTTAAGACGGACCAGACCTTTTTTTGCTCGCGGCACGCGCTATCCTCTGGTCATTCATGCCCAGAGAATATAGGGCAACGCGAACATTGACGATCTGGGACAGGCTTTATGGATTTACGCAATATTGCGATCATCGCACATGTTGACCACGGAAAAACAACCCTTGTGGACGAATTGCTCAAGCAATCAGGAGCCTTTCGCGCAAATCAAGCGGTGGCAGAACGTGCAATGGACAGCAATGACCTTGAACGCGAACGTGGGATCACGATCCTTGCGAAGGCGACCTCTGTTGAATGGAACGCCACGCGCATCAACATTGTCGATACTCCAGGTCACGCAGATTTTGGCGGAGAGGTTGAGCGCATTTTGTCAATGGTGGATGGTGTCGTGCTCTTGGTGGACGCCGCCGAAGGACCGATGCCGCAAACTAAATTTGTGACTTCCAAAGCCCTCGCCCTTGGCCTGCGCCCGATTGTAGTTTTGAACAAAGTAGATAAGCCCGACGCAGAACCCGATCGTGCCTTGGATGAATGCTTTGACCTCTTTGCAGCCCTTGACGCCAATGAAGATCAATTAGACTTTCCGCATCTTTATGCCTCAGGTCGCTCTGGCTGGGCCGATGCGGAACTGGACGGACCGCGTCAAGATCTAGCCGCGCTTTTTGATTTGATCGTAAACCACGTTCCCGCGCCCAAGCAAATTTCCCGTGAAGGCGAGGATTTTCGCATGCTGGCCACGACGCTCAGTAATGACCCCTTTGTCGGGCGTATCTTGACAGGACGCGTTGAGAGCGGGCGGTTGAAAGTCGGGGCCACGCTGCAAGCGCTCAGCCGATCCGCCCAAAAGATTGAACAGTTTCGCGTCACCCGCATTCAAGCCTTTCGCGGCTTAGCGCAGGCCGATATAGACGAAGCGGTCGCGGGAGACATTGTTTCGCTCGCCGGCATGTCTAAAGCAACCGTCTCTGACACACTTTGTGCTTTGGCTGTTGACACCCCGCTTGAGGCACAACCCATTGATCCCCCAACAATTACAGTGACCTTTGGCATTAATGACAGCCCGCTGGCAGGACGCGAGGGCAAAAAGGTCCAAAGCCGCGTTATTCGGGACCGCTTGATGAAAGAAACTGAAAGCAATGTCGCCATTCTCGTCACCGATACACCAGGGGGAGATGCCTTCGAAGTGGCGGGGCGTGGTGAATTGCAAATGGGTGTCTTGATCGAAAATATGCGCCGCG
>WTIQ01000331.1 GCA_011525185.1 Paracoccaceae bacterium
CGTCTGGGTCGTATTTGGCAATTGGCGGCTTTTTTGTAAAAAGATTAGCAAACCGATCAACAACAAAAGGGCTGACGCCGCGAAGGGCGCACCAGGATAATAAACAAACGCGTTCTCATCTGTGAACACTGCAAAGACATAGGTCATAACCAGCGGTGCAATGACCATAGAAATCGCTGAAAGGCTGGAGAGAAGGCCTTGCAGCATGCCTTGACTGTCTTGCGCGACGCGTGTGGATAAGATCGCTTGCAAGGCGGGCTGTCCTATGACGCCAAGAGAGGCCAAAGGAATGAGCATGAGCAATATATAGCCATTGGTCAAAAGAGACATAAGCGTGAGGCTGAAAATTTCAAAGCCGACGCCGATAATCACCGTCTTGACCTCTCCAAAGTGTTTGATTGCGGGACGCACGAGTGCGCCTTGCACGATCGCAAAACAGACACCGTAAATGGTCAGGGAGAGGCCAATCATACCTGGACTCCAGCCAAAGCGTTCTTCTGTAAAGTAGGGCCAGATTGCCGCATAGACGGCGGTCGCAATTGCATAGATGAGGAAGACCCAAAGCAAGGGAGAGAGCCCTTGGAATTTGCTCACTGCCCGAAAGGCACCCAAGGGATTGGCACGTGAGAGTTCAAAACGTCGCCGTGTTTTATCGGTGACGGTTTCTTTCAGGATGAGAATACCTAAGACCAGATTGGCAAAGGATAAAGCCGCTGCCGCAAAGAAAGGGGCGCGCGCGCCCCACTCGCCTAAGACGCCGCCAAGAATTGGACCCAGCACAAAGCCCATGCCAAAGCCTGCGCCCAGTAATCCAAAACGGGCCGCGCGCTCTTTGTGAGTGGAAATATCGGCCATAAGGGCCGACGTCGTTGCGTAAGTGGCAGAGGTAATGCCGCCAATGATACGCCCAAGCAGCAAGAGCCAAAAGACCTCAGCAAAACCCATGATGAGGTAATATATGACCATCACAAAAAGCGAGAGGATCAAAACTGGTTTGCGTCCAACTTGATCTGAAAGCGCACCAAGCGCAGGGCCAAAGAGAAATTGCATCGCCGCGTAAAGCGATGTTAAGACACCGCCCCAAATGGCGGCTTCGGCTAATGTGGCCTCGGGCAAAACATCCAAAAGCAGGGCTGGCGTCACGGGGATAATTATTCCAATCCCCATTGAATCGATCATCACAATGGCAATCACCAGCGCAATCACCCATGGGCTTGCCTTTTGGGGCGCATCCCTGTCTTGGGCGGCGGGTGCGGTCATGGCAAGCTGTCTTTGACGTGACGCGCAAAGGCAAGGGCACGTTCTGGCGCATCACCAAGGGCTGTTTGCGGGTCATAGGTGCTGAGAGCGGGAAATCTTTTCTGCGCTTCTTCTAAGAGCGATCGCTCATCATTTGCGGCAACCTCTGCACATAGTGATTTTATCGCTTCACTCGCTGCGACGCGACCCATGTCTGACGCCAGTTGAAAGGTAAGGGCTTCGGCATAAATAAGGCCTTTGCTGCTGGCAACCTCTCGCGCGATTGCGGTTTTATCGGGCGTTAGACCTTCGATCATATCCCGCGCGTTGATGAGGGCAGAACTGCTTGCCAAAATCATTTGGGGCAGGGCGATCCATTCGGTAAACCAACTCACCCCATCGCGTGCATCGCCATGGATTTGACTTTGCAAAAGGCAGCCTTGCACAGACTGAGCATATCGGATCGTGGCTAGAATTGCGCTTGGCTGTACTGGGTTTTTCTTCTGAGGCAGTGTCGAAGATGCTCCGCTTTTCCCCAAAGAGACCAGAGCACGGCCGCTGTGCGCAAAGTCCATGACATCTGTCGCTATTTTGCCCAAAGCCGCGCAGAGTGACATTTGCCACGAGATGAGAGCAGAAAGCGGAGCGCGCTCCGTGTGCCAACCTGCGGGAGGTACGTTTAATCCGAGCGATTTGGCAAATTCTTGTCGTAGCCCATCAGATTGCTCTCCGAGCGCTGCACTGGTCCCGACGGCTCCAGAGAGCGAAACGAAAAGCACATTTTCCCGAACCTCTTTAAGCTCTTCCAAGAGGCGTACTAAGGGCATGCCCCATTGCGCGACAGTCGCGCCAAAGCTGGTTGGGGCCGCGTTTTGGGCATAGGTGCGAGCAACGCATGCGAGTGTCGCGTGGCGCTGTGCCATATCACCCAAATGCGAAAGAAGCGATTTGAGGCATTCTTCTTGTTTGAGAAGAACTTGCTTCATTCTAAGCATTAAAGCGGTGTCTATTATGTCTTGTGATGTTGCGCCAAAATGAACAAAATCGCGGTCCTCTGGATCTGGTAGGCTTTCTCGAAACAAGGTGATGAGACTGGGAACGCAGACGCCGTTTTGTGTAGCACCGTCGCGCAGTTGAAAGGGATCGAATTGCACCTCAAGCGAGGCTTTGTGAATGCGCTCAGCGCTCTGAGAGGGAATAAGACCTAACGTGCCCTGTGCGTTTGCCAAAGCCCCTTCCACAATCAACAGCGCGCGTAATTCTGCCCGATCTGTAAAGAGATGGCCGATATCGCCCACTGGAAAAAGAGCTCCTAGAATTTGGCTCTCAAAAATAGAGGTGGCCATTGCGCCGCTTTCTTTTGTCTTTAGCTTATGTCGCGTGTTCCATAACTTGACGCATCAATCAAGAGAGTGTGGTTAGATTTAAAGCTAGGGAGCGGGTCATGCATTCCTCTAAAGGACTACTGCCCAATAAAAATATGAGCAAAAACACCCCGCTGGAAGGCACCAACAGCCCGCGCCTGCCTGCTCCCTCGGCAGGCGCGTTCACTATCTCAATATATTGCGTTATTGTGTATCGTGGGGAATTCTCAAAGGCTTCCTCCTCGCAAAGGCGCGCCCACCCATGCAGGCGCGGGCCTCATTTCTGAGTGGGATTGGCGTTATGGGGAGGTCTCCATTATGAGCTACACGCTTAAATATGACCCACCGAGCGGAGAAATTCTGTCAATATTTTCGCATAGTCTTGCGGCTTTTCCACACAGGGAAGATGGCCAGCCCCTCGGATCAGTTCAAATTTTGACCCCGGAATAAGGTTCGCTGTTTCACGCACCAGATCAGGTGGTGTTGAGCCGTCCTCACTGCCAGCTATTGCAAGCGTTGGAAGGCGTAGCCCAGAGGTTGGCGTTATAAAATCACTTCCCGAAATTGCCGCACTACAGCCCATGTAACCCTTATCAGGTTGACGGGTCAAAAGTGTCCGCCAGAGCATCAAGTCGTCTGTTTTGCAAAAACGCGCACTAAACCAACGCTCCATTATACTCTCTGCAAGGGCATCAATCCCGCCCCGCTGAACAGCCTCTATCCGATCCGCCCACATGCTAGGCTCACCGATTTTTGCCGCCGTGTTGGAGAGCACCATCGCGCGCATCAGATCAAGCCGCTTGACGGCTAAGCCTTGGGCAATCATGCCCCCAATAGAAAGACCAACAAAGACGCAGTCTTTGACCTCAAGGTGGTCCAAGAGCGCTTCTGCATCCTTCACGAGTGCTCCCATTGAATAAGGCGGTTCGGGGCATTCGGTAAGGCCATGCCCTCTTTTGTCATAGCGGATGATTCTCAGATCACGCGGCAGATAGGGGAGTAGAGGGTCCCACAGACGTAGGTCTGTTCCTAAGGAATTGGCAAAGACCAGCGCGGGTCCATTCGGGTCGCCATCCTCACGATAATGGACCTTTAGATGCCCAAGGTTTGCGTATTTCATCCGGTCATCCTCCGCTCTAACATATTTGATGTGCCGCAGGTTTCATATAGCGGCGCGATGTCGTTTTGATAAAGACTTTTGCGCGATAAACTATTAATTTACCTGGATGGTGAGTGAATTTGCTCTCAAAATTCACTTTGCTTAGCTACACAGTGTCGAGCTTTGCTAAGGCTTTCGCAAAAACCTCACCATCGACGTTCCCACCAGAGGCGACGACAATGCTCGGGTTTGAGCTGAGCTCATTTTTGCGAAAGAGTGCAGTCGCAAGGGCCACCGCGCCACCCGGTTCTAAGACCAGTTTCAGGTATTTGAAGGCATAGGCCATCGCGGTGAGTGCCTCCTCATCGCTCACGGCAAACCCCCTGTCACAATGCTTCTTTAAGATCGGAAACGTAATTTCACCAGGAGAGGGTGTGACAATTGCATCGCAGAGGCTTCCTGAGGTCTGTGTATTGCGCTCACGTTTGCCACTTTCCAAAGAGCGCATAACATCCTCAAATCCCTGCGGTTCGCAGGGCATCACGCGCATATCGGGAGCTTCGTGCGCCAAAGCCAATGCAATACCAGAGCTGAGCCCTCCACCACCACAACAGACCAAAACATCTGCTTTGCTCACCCCGTGAGATTTTGCTTGATGCGCGATTTCAAGGCCCGTTGTTCCTTGCCCTGCAATCACGAGCGGTTCGTCAAAGGGTTTAACCAATGTAAGCCCACGTGAGCCTGCGAGATCTGCGCCTAGGGCATCGCGATCTTCTCGGTCGCGGTCATAGGTGATGACCTCAGCCCCTAAGGCCTTTGTATTTTGGATTTTCACTTCGGGCGCATCAGCGGGCATAATGATAACGGCCTTTATCCCATGTTGACGCGCTGCAAGTGCAATACCTTGGGCATGATTGCCCGATGAAAACGCAAGAACACCCGCCTCCTTTTGAGCGGGGTTGAACAGGGACAGCGCCGAAAATGCGCCCCGATATTTGAAGCTCCCCGTGTGCTGAAGCGCCTCTGCTTTTACAAAAATCTGGCGCCCCGTCACATCGTTGAGCGGCTCTGAAAACAACAGAGGAGTGCGCCGAATATGATGCTTACCCCGTTCGGCGGCAGCGCGGATCATGTCAATGTTCATCGTCAATTCCTGTTATAAAATAGTAGAGGCAAGATTAGAAATACCTGTGAGGTCAGACAAAATGTGCTTTGGCACCCAGGGAAGGCGGTCTATCGGATCGCCTGCACGGTTAACCCAAACCGTATGAAATCCATAACCTGCAGCCGCCGCCGCATCCCATCCGTTTGAAGAAACAAAGAGAACCGTATCTGGTGCAGAGTGGAAGTGCTCCCCGACGAGATCATAGACCCGTTTGCTTGGTTTAAAAATCCCAACAGACTGTACTGACAAAACCGCATCCAGATGCTCGGTAATTTGCGCTGAGTCGACAGCCCCAGCGAGCATTTCAGGAGACCCATTTGATAAAATAGCACTCTTGAACCCTTGGGATTTTAAATCTGTGAGCATTTGGGGGACCTCTGGATAGGCGCCGAGCTCCCAATAGAGCTGTAAGAGACGCTCGCGTAAGGCGGTGTTTTGCTCCAGTCCTAGTGCCTCAAGGGCATAGTCTAGACCGTTTTGTGTGACCTCCCAAAAATCTGTGTGCGCGTCACTCACTGCTCTAAGCCATGTATATTGAAGCTGTTTCAGCCGCCAAATCTCCGCCAGTTTTGGCCAGTTTTCTTGCAAAATGTCAAAGCCGTCCTCTTGGGCGGCTGTGCGCGCGGCGGCGGCTACATCAAAGAGGGTGCCATAGGCATCAAAAACACAGATTTTTATTGGCATAAGACAGACCTTTCGCTGTTCTTTTGACAGCCTAAAGCATTTTGAGAAAAAGTTGATAGGAATTTCGGTGCGGAAATGAGGAAAATCATGAACCTGCAGCGGTTTTTGAGATTCAATACATTATGAAACCACGAAAGGCCTCAAGAATAACTCGTAAAAGACTGTTGCAATTCATAAAACGATAACAAAACCACCCCACCTGGTGGCACCACCGGCCTACGCCTGCCTGCCCCCTCGGCAGGTGCAAGCCTCATTTCTAAATAGGAGCGACATTACGCAGAGGTCCTATTAAAACGATTTTGCTCCCCCCCCCCCAAAAAAAAGGCGCCCCCGAAGGAGCGCCAATTGGGAAGGTTCCCTTTCGCCGGGTAGCAGCTGTAGTAGAGCGCAAACTCAACTGGGTGCGGCGTATGTTCGTAAGCCTCAATCTCTTCCATTTTCAGTTCAATGTAGCCATCGATCTGATCTTTGGTGAAGACATCGCCTGCGAGCAAATAATCATGATCTGCTTGAAGCTCTTCAATTGCTTCTCTGAGGCTGCCACAAACAGTTGGAATGTCTGCAAGCTCTTCTGCCGGCAAGTCGTAGAGGTTCTTGTCCATCGCTTCGCCAGGATCAATCTTGTTGTTGATCCCATCAAGTCCAGCCATCAACAGAGCTGCAAAACAAAGGTAAGGGTTTGCAGATGGATCGGGGAAGCGGGCCTCAACACGCTTTGCTTTGGGGCTTTCGGTCCACGGAATACGAACGCAGCCAGAGCGGTTGCGTGCAGAATAGGCGCGCAGAACAGGGGCTTCAAAGCCTGGGATGAGGCGCTTGTAGCTGTTTGTGGACGGGTTGGTAAATGCATTCAATGATTTCGCGTGCGTCAGTATACCACCGATAAACCACAAGGCCTCATCACTTAGGTCTGCATATTTGTCGCCAGAAAAGAGTGGCTTGCCGTCTTTCCAGATAGACATGTTACAGTGCATACCTGTGCCGTTGTCCCCTGCGATGGGCTTGGGCATAAATGTAGCTGATTTGCCATAGGCTTGGGCCACATTGTGGATCACGTATTTGTACTTTTGCAGCTCGTCGGCCTGCTTGGTCAAACTATCAAAGATCAAGCCCAGCTCATGCTGACAAGAGGCCACTTCGTGGTGATGCTTGTCCACTTTCATTCCAAGGCGTTTCATGGTCGACAGCATTTCGGAGCGAATGTCTTGACCATCATCGATTGGGTTCACAGGAAAATAGCCGCCTTTCACACCAGGACGGTGACCTGTGTTGCCCACTTCGTATTCACTGTCCGTGTTCCAAGACGCGTCTAGTGCATCAACTTCGTATGATACTTTATTAATAGAATTGGAAAATCTTACGTCGTCAAACAAGAAAAATTCTGCTTCTGGGCCAAAGAAGGCGACATCGCCCACACCAGAGGATTTCAGATAAGCTTCGGCTTTTTCAGCTGTTCCGCGCGGGTCACGATCGTAGGCTTCGCCTGTATCGGGCTCAACGACCGAGCAGTGCACACAGAGCGTCTTTTCCGCGTAAAACGGATCGATGTAAGCGCTATCTGTATCCATCATCAGCTTCATGTCAGAGGCTTCGATGGATTTCCAACCTGCAATGGAGGAGCCGTCAAACATAAAGCCTTCATCGACAAAATCAGCATCAACTTGGTCTGCCATTACAGTTACGTGCTGCAACTTACCACGTGGATCTGTAAAGCGAATATCAACGTATTCAATGTCTTCTTCCGCAATTGTTTTTAGTAGAGTTTCTGTACTCATCGGTTGTTAGCCCTTTCTTGGTCGTCTGATAGTCTTAGATTGCGTCTACGCCAGTTTCACCTGTGCGAATGCGCAATGCCTGTTCTACGGGGGAGACGAAAATTTTCCCGTCGCCAATTTTTTCGGTTTTTGCGGCGTCAACAATCGCCTCAATCGCGCTGTCCACCTGATCGTCATCCAGAACAACTTCGATTTTCACCTTGGGTAAAAAGTCAACAATGTATTCTGCGCCGCGATAGAGCTCGGTGTGACCCTTTTGGCGTCCGAAGCCTTTTACTTCGATGACGCTCAGCCCCTGTATACCAACGTCTTGCAGGGCTTCCTTAACTTCATCTAGTTTGAATGGCTTTATAATCGCTTCAATTTTTTTCATGCAAACCTCCGTTGCGAATTGAAGTTCTGACACCATACCGAGTGAGGCTATGCAATAAAGAGGCTGCGGGTTTGTTGAGGTAGTGGTATGTTTTAGAGAAGATGATCAATTTGCAAGCGGGTTTGGTTAAAAAATAGGCACTTATAGAACACCCGTCTGCTTTAGATACAGCTGAGCGGTAAACGCAGCGAGTAAACTGCAAAAGTTTTCAAAAATTAGAGTGTGTTTTGTGCATTTTCCTCTCGCGCAGTTCGAAAACCTTTGCTAGAGGGAAGTTGAAGCAACTGAGGCTTCACGTGCGGGTGTGGCGAAATTGGTAGACGCACCAGATTTAGGTTCTGGCGCCGCAAGGC
>WTIQ01000138.1 GCA_011525185.1 Paracoccaceae bacterium
GTACACGCCATTGATAGCTGGGAAGACTTAAGGCGGCGGCAGTGGTCAGATAGTGAAGATGGATTTCGCGCTAAGTGGTATCCGAATTGAACGAACGTAATCCTTAAACATAAGGAATAAGCAAATGGCAAAATTAGAACTTTCAGTGCACAGCGACCTTCGCAAAGAAGCTCAACCTCTACTAGATGCGTTGCAACACATCGCAGATTCTATCGAAGGCTTTTACGGCTACAAATTAGTCCTGGCATGTCAGGCTCTTGACACTGCCATGAATGCTTCTACCTCTTTTTTTCGTGGCATAGGTGCGACCGCGCCATACCCCTGCGTTGACAAGGCCGCGGCTGCATTGGCATAGCGAGCGGCTTGAAAGGGGTCATCGCCCGAAACCAAACGTGCCAGAAACGCTCCATCAAATGTGTCACCAGCGGCGGTTGCGTCTATAGCGTCAACCTTGCGGCCTCTAACATGTTTGCGCGCGTCGGGTGTTGCAACCAATGTTCCTTCCGCTCCAAGCGTAAGCGCCACGACCTTGGCGCTGAGGTTGAGGTAGAAGTCGGCAATAGCGTCTGGATCTTCCAGCCCAGTCAGTTGCTGAGCATCTTCTAGCCCTGGCAGAGCAATGTCACATTGGGCCATAGCGGCATGTGTCACTGCACGGGCGCGTTCCAATGGCCAAAGTTTGAGCCTCAGGTTGGTATCATAAGACACCTGACCACCCGCGGCTTTGACAATTTTCATCGCTTCGAACACGGCATCCGCAGCCGTTTCGGAAATCGCCTGCGAGATTCCCGAAACGTGCAGAATTTTGCTCTGTTGCAGCGCCTTCACAGGTAAATCACCAGCACCCATACGACTGCTGGCAGAGCCTGCCCTAAAATAACTGAATTCGTGCCCCTCACTTCCGTGGGTCACAAAGTAGACTCCGGTGTGGGCATCTGACACCCGCGTAACATTCGTCACGTCCACGCCCTCATTGGCCCATAGGTCCATGAAGGAATTGCCGAAGGTATCCGCTCCGACGTGTGTGACATATCCAACCGAAGCACCCTGTCGCGCGGCAGCAATCGCACAGTTGGATGTGTCCCCTCCATGGCCTGGTAAATAATTACCGTCTGGCTGCTGGTTAAACTCGAGTATTGGTTCACCAAGGCACAAAATGTCCGCAGTCATTGTCAATTCTTCCCGTTACTGTTTTTGGGCCGCACTAGAACGTGCGGCCCAAAATACGCCTGAAACCCTTGGGAGGGGGACAGGCATACTTTTTGTTTTCCCCTTTAGCATCAGCGCGAGACAATTGCCAAAAATTCTTCCAAAGCCGCCTCAATACCCTGCTGCTCAATGCGGCATAGCTGATCGGATATCAAGCGTACCGCCGTGTCCATCGAACCGATTTCCACCCCCGCGTCCGCATCGAGAATGAGACGAAGAATGGCAGAAACCTTTTCTTGGGCAGGATCATCTGCGCCTGTGATCGCTACGAGACTGTCGCGCAATGGATCGACAGGGGTTTGCTCTGCAAGGAAACAGATCCAGACAGCAAAAACGAATGCGAGACCTTTGCAGGGGCGTTCAGCTTCAATGTTCTCGAACAAGGGCGCTAAGATACGTTGCGGCAACTTCTGAGAGCCATCCTGTGCAATCTGCGCCGTCAAGTGGTGGATGTTGCTGTTTTCGTAT
This sequence comes from Paracoccaceae bacterium, assembly GCA_011525185.1. Classification (GTDB taxonomy): domain Bacteria; phylum Pseudomonadota; class Alphaproteobacteria; order Rhodobacterales; family Rhodobacteraceae; genus LFER01. Next base: position 1,678 of record WTIQ01000138.1, read on the forward strand.
CGCTCAAGCAAACGCTTCGTATAGGCGCCCAGATCTTCGCCTTCTGGCTGAGCCAAACTTGGAACGATCTCTGCCCGCCACAAATGCTGACACAGTTTCAGTATTCGTTGGTCGGAAATGGCTTCTTTGACAGTGTCCAATCCAAGCAAACATCCAAGGTAGGCCATGGTTGAATGCGTTCCGTTCAGACAGCGCAGTTTCATATGTTCGTGGGCGTCCACCGACTGGACGAATTGCGTTCCGCCTGTTTCCCAAGCCGGGCGGAAGTTGTCGGCGAAGTTATCCTCGATCACCCACTGCCGGAACGTCTCATGCAGAACACAAGCAGCATCATGCGCGCTCAATGCTTCAGACACTGCCTTAACGTCGTCATCCGTCGTCGCTGGCGTAATGCGATCAACCATTGTTGACGGAA
>WTIQ01000274.1 GCA_011525185.1 Paracoccaceae bacterium
TGTTTCCTGCGAAGAACTCAACAGTTCCTGCAGTAGATGACAATCTAACAGTCTCCGTTAGACCTCTTCTGGTGCCAAGTTGCATGTCACCAGCAGTCTTGAATGACTTGGTGCCAATCTGAGTGAACGATAGAGATTCGTTGTTGTTATATGCACCACCAATGGTAACCTTAGAGATGTTGGAGGAAGTATCTGGAGTGTTACCAACCCAGATATTGCTATGCAGAGATGCATTGCCAACATAGATGAACTGATCAGAAGTGGTAGAATTCAGGATATTTGCTGTTCCAGCAAAGTTACCTACATTCAAAGTACCAATGAAAGGAGAATCGGTTACTAGGTTGAAAGTACCAAGTGTAATGTCAGTTCTGATTTCAGCAGTGTTAGAACCACCGCCACCATGAACTTCAATGTCCTCTTGGAATCTAGCATCGCCAGTGAATCTAGACTCACCGTCAACAACTAGTGCTCTGTCTAGTTCGGCATTGGTTACATTGATACCAACGCGACCATTATCAGCAGTAGAGACACGCAGAGTTGCCTCATTTGCTGGGTTGTATGCATCGCCACCGACCATAAGTGCATCGGTGCGGTCTTGCTGAGTTCTCTGTGCAAAGATAGAATGTGAACCGTAGTCGGTTACCTTCTTACCAGAGATGAATGCTGTACCAACAACATCTAGGTTTGCACGAGGTTCGGTGTTAGCATCAGTGTAATTAGTTTCGTAAGAGTCTCTATCAGATCTTGCGACAGTGTTAACACCGAGTCTGTAATCACCGATGGTAGTAGTCCAGGTTCTCAGTGCCTCAGCACCAATGACACCGAACTCTTTCCAGTTGGAGTTAGAGAACTCAAGTCTTACATTTGCATTTGCTGCAACTTCATCTGCCCACAGTCTGGGGTTGTCACCCTGAATGCTGTTCTTGACAGAAGTAATAGCAAACTGTAGAGTATTGGAAGCACCATTGAATCCGTTAGAGATAACCTGCCAGGTGCCATCCAACTGACTATCAGTTACGCCAGAGATTCTGATCTCAGATCCAGCAGTGACGCCAAGTAGATCATTGGTTAGGGATCCTGCCCACTCAAGAGTAACAATATTAGTATTGTTAAATGTGAGAGAGTAGATGTTCAGGTTGCCAACTTCAGTGAAGAAGTTTGCATAGATCCAACCAAGAGATGCACTCTGACCGACAGACTCACCCTTGAGCAGCATGTCTCCTGCGAATGGAGAACCAGCAGAACCATACTGTACAATCTGTGCAGCATTGAATGTTCCTGTCTGATCAGGAGTCATGTTCGATGGTGATGTACCAACGATATGTGTCTGGATCTTATAGGGTTGACCGTCTCTGCGACTATTGAACTGGAAAATTGCAGCGGAAATTTTATTGCGTGCAATGACAATATCGCCTTCAGTTTCGGTATTTCTCAACCATGCAGATCTATCAAGAGATCCATCATCAACAGCAGGATCAACGAACGAAGAGATCGTTAGAGCGTGCTCTCTTACACTACCCAGAACATTGATTAGAACTGGAGAGTTGAATGTGCTGCGACGATCCTGTGCTTCACCACCGTTGACGGTGATATATTCGTTGAATGTAACAGGTGTATCGAAGGTGGTAACGAGGTTACCTAGTGTCTCGTCATCATCAGCAGAATCAACCAACTGTGCAGACTCTAGGAACTCTTCCTCACCCGTGATAGCGTCAATCTTACGGTTACCAATGTAAAGGTCACCGTTAGAGTTTAGACCAGTGTAGAATACTAGACCACCGTCTTGCTTCTTAGACTGTGCATAGAAGTCTTGCGTTGGTGTTAGTACAACTTCCTGACGAGCAGGTAGACCAGTTGAATAGTTACCAGGACCGAAACCTAGGTATTCAAATGTATGGTTACCAGCACGAGCGATGGATGGTCTACGCAGTTCAACATAGTATCTCTGATCGGTAACGACTGTGCTGTCACCAGCAATAGGAATCTTACGATCCTCAGAACCAGATGCAGCGTTACCCTTCTGTGCGTTCAGTCTGTTATCAACAGTAGAACTTACCTGAGTATAGCTGTTGTTCTCGAATGCTGGTGTGCCGAGGAGGTCAACCATTGCCTCCTTAGTCATCGAACCCTTGAAGTCGTTGACTCTTACCAGACCATGTACATAGTTGTCAGCAGCAGAATATGTCTGTGGTGGATCAACTAATGTAGCATCCAGTTTCTGATACCAAAGAGGATCGTTCTTATAGTTCAGTGGATATAGTTTGCTGATTGGTTGGGAGAACTTGAAGTTACGGAAGTTGCCCAGGTTACCAGCACCGCGTGGGAATGGTGAAATGTTACCACGGACTGCAGTTAGATAGTAGATACCATCTTGCTGACCGAAGATGCGGCGTTGTACCTCTTCGACATCGAAGATGTAGAATGTATCGTCGATGACACCAGTGTCAGTGACAGACTCGATGTAGTATTGAATACCAGCATCGTCTTCGATGATATCACCAGGAGTTACAGTGTAGATTGGTGCGCCATTCTGTCTGTAGTAATACTCAGGATATCCCTTAGCAATCAGATCCTTAATGTAGAGAGACTTACCAAAGTCAGGGTCTGCAAGTAGATCGGAGAATGCAGCACCTTGACCGACTCTGATGTTCTCAATGTCACTGTAGTCTAGTTCACCAACTACACCCTTAAGGATCATGTACCAGTCAGATGTGCCAGGTACATTGGTGATAGCGTGTAGGTATGCATAACCAGAAGAGTTACCAAACCACTCAACGCGGTTAATTGCATCAGAAGACTGAGTTCTATCAGCAACAAAGTTACCACCCTGTGGTGCAGTAACCTTGATTGTGGTAAATGTCTCATTGATGAGAGCAGTGTTAGTGATCTCAGGGTTGATAACTGTCAGTTCTAGGTAGTCATTGTTATCAGCAGCAGTGAAGTATCTACCAGACTCAATAGTCATGGAGACATAGTTCTGTGTCTCGATCTTCTTAGCATACTGAGTTGTGCCTACAAGATCCTTTCTATAAGGATCATATGCCACATCAGCATTCAAGTTGGCAGTGTCAAACTCAGACTGAGTGATACCAATGAATTCAGTTGCCTGAACTGGGTTGAAGAATCTTGCCTTCGTTACAGAACCAGATACAGGTTTCAGTACCAGTTTCTGTGGTACAAGTTTTCTGGTTTCGTCAGTTCTAGTCTTGATTGTGAATCCATTGATAGGATCACGAGCAGACTGTAGGTAAGATGGAATGACATAACGCAGACGATAGATTCTATCGAGTGGGTCACGCTCATCCTTGACACGCTCGAAGTAAGAGTCGTTTGTCTTATCGATGCCGTCAGCATACTCTCTGAGTCGTGGAATGATCTGATCAGTGCCGTTGTCATTCTCAACTTGTAGATACCACTTACCATAAATCGCTGGTGTTGTACCAGGATTCTGATAAGATGGATCAAACTTCATAGGCGACTCACGCTTGTTAGCGAAGACGCTGAAGTCATATACTCCACTCTGGAAGGTGATCTCATTGACACCAGCTTCAGCATCTGCCTTAGTCTTGTAGATGGTGAAGACTTTTTCGTTGATGTAACGAGCGAAGAAGTATACATTGCCCAGGATTCTGCCGTTGCCATCAGCAACAGTAGGATCAGCAGCATATGCAGCACCAACTAGTGGTAGGTTGCCACCCTCATTTGCTCTGAAGAATACAGTGTGACCAGTGATGTTAGGGAATGGAACATCAAAGATGTGTGGTACATCTGTTCTGATGTTAGTGTTGCTGACTCCATCCAGTTCACAAGAATACTGGTGTAGATCATAGTTGTCATCCAGAACGAAGTTGTAGATGTCAATCTCAATATCGGGATGGATGTCCTCAACTTCAGCAGAGTGGATGTAGATACCAGCAGCAGCATTCTCTTTGCTGCTTGCGAGCATGATCTTGGTTTGATCAGAACCATCAAATGCACCGACGCTGGAGTAATCTTCTGGTTTTGTAGCTCTGCCAGGTGCAATTACATAATACTTCTCATTGGTTTCAAAACCATTTGGCAGGCGAATGAGACGCTTGTCAACATCTACATACTGGTTGGTTACAGTATCGTAGCGTGGACGAGGTACGAGTCTAACAGGAGTACCAGTCTCTAGATCGTGTGGGTTAGCACCATTGTTATTCAGTGTCCAAACTGTTGCTCTAGCAGCAAGTTCGGTTGTCAACTGAGATGGTTCGTTGCGAGCAACAGATCCTAGACCACTCTGAATGATCGTGCTGATGTTAGCAAAATACTGACGGATAGTAGATGCCTGGTCAACACACTCAGGATATGTGGTGTGCTGAGTGATTGTCTCATCAACAGTAGGAACAGTGCTGCTGTATACACCAGTGTCTAGTGTGAAATACAGATAGGAGTTTGTGCTGCTGGAGTTAGCATTGATCGATGGACCAAACTCTAGACCCAGAGGAACTGGATCTCTGCTAACGCTATCAATATATCCAGGATTCTCGATAGTATCAGTTAGAATCTTGAATAGCGTTGTGATAGTCGATGCAACATTCTGACAGGAACCATTAGAAATGGTACGGTCAACAGTGCTCAGAGAAGCAGGAGTTGCAACAGCATCTTCTACAATCTTGAATAGTGTGTTGATTGTAGTTCTGGTGTCCTCACAGGATCCAACAGAAGATGTCTTAGGAATGTTGTAGAGATTGCTGTTACCAGCAATAACATCGGTTACAAACTGAGTCAGTGTATTCAGGGAAGATCTTACATCTTCACAAGATCCAACAGAAACAGTTCTGGTTACTAGTGCGAGCGATGCATTGTTAGCAACTGCATCAGTGACAATAGTGGTCAGAGTTGTAAGAGTAGATCTTACATCCTCACAAGATCCTTGAGAGAATGTACGAGGTACACTGTATAGAGTGGTTGGAGTTGTAACAGTGTTGGTGAGAAGCAGAACCAAAGATGTGATTGCTGCTGCTTCATTCTGACATGCAGGGTTAGCAGTATCAACAGTGATGGTAAGATCCTTAACCTGAGTTAGATTTGTATAACCACCAACAGTAACATCCTCATTTCTCATGACCTCAATCATGATGTCACGAGCATGTTCAAACGCCTCTACAGTCTGCAGTTCTTCGTTTACAACATGAGCACCAGTTGCATACAGGTTTGCAGCATCCCAGGTTCTATCGTTACCACCAAATGCTAGGTTATGTGCGACAACTTCGATAACATCCATGATGTCATCTGTGCAGTTCTGAGTGCCACCAGGAACAGCAAAACCTGTGTTTGCTGCTAGCATTCTACCAACAGCAATTTCAGCGATGAACTGTTTGTTAGCAAGAATCAGATTCTTAGCGTCTGCTGCCTTGTCATTAACAGGATCTGGTTCATTATAAGTAATTGTCTCATCCTTAACCTGAGTTAGACCATGAGAACCCATAACTAGGACGGATTCGTTTCTCATGATCTGAACCATCAGATCTCTAGCAGCTTCAAAACACTGGTTGGTTTGAGACTCTTCATTAGCAACATGGGCACCCTGTACATAGAGGTTTGCCATGTCCCAAGTACGATCATTGCCACCATATGCAGTGTTGTAGGTTACTTCCTCAACAAAGTCCATGATGTCATCGATGCAATCCTGTGGGTTGCCAGTTGGACTGACGAAACCAGGATTCTGTGCAAGCATTCTTTCATATGCTTCAGCACCAATGAATGCTTTGTTCTGAAGAATCAGATCACGAGCATCACCGCCACGATCAGTTACAGGATCAGGGAGGTTGTAAGTGATACTTTGATCAAAGGTTTGAGTTAGACCATGAGATCCTACAACTAGGATTCTCTGGTTTCTCATTGCCTCAACCATCATGTCACGGGCATGATTGAAACACTCGATGGTTTCAGTCTCTTCACCAGCAACATGAGCACCCTGTACATACAAGTCTGACATTTCCCAGACTCTATCGTTACCACCATACGCCAGGTTGTAAGATACTTCCTCGATGAAGTCAGCAATGTCATCAATACAATCCTGTGGGTCACCAGTTGGAGTGGTGAATCCAGGGTTAGTTGCTAGCATTCTAGCGTATGCTTCTGCAGCAATTAGATTCTTATTAGCAACAATCAGGTTGCGAGCATCACCACCACGATCAGTTACAGGATCTGGTTCTTCGTATGTAATAGTTTGATCATAAGTTTGTGTGAGACCATGAGCACCAGTGACCAGAACCTTCTGGTTTCTCATGACCTGTGCTGCCATGAACTTCGCCTGTTCAAAGACATACAGAGTCTCTACTTCCTCACCAGATACATGTGCTCCAGTGACATAGGAGTATGCTGCATCCCAAGTCTTATCGTTGCCACCATATGCTAGGTTGTCAGCAACTGCTTCTAGAAGATCAACAACATCATCGATGCAGTTGACATTGCCGCCAGGAATAGTGAATGCTGGATATCTCTGAAGCATTCTTTCGACTGCTTCGTTAGCGATAAGATTCTTGTTAGCAAGAATCAGATCACGAGCATCACCATTGCGGTCCTTAACTAGTTCAGGGTCAACATAAGTGATAGATGTATCCTTAGTCTGAGATAGACCATGTGTGCCATAGACAAATACATCTTCATTACGCATGACTTGAATCGCCATGTCTCTAGCGTACTCAAAGACACGGACAGATTCTGCCTCTTCACCAGCGATATGTGCGCCAGTTTCATACAGATATGCTGCATCCCATACTTCATCATTACCACCGTAAGCGGTGTTCTCTGCAACTGCCTCAAGTACATCGACAACATCATCAATGCAGTTTACATCTCCATTTGGAACAGAGAATCCAGGGAAGTCGAGATGCATTCTCGCTACTGCTTCAGCAGCGATGAAGTTTTTGTTAGCAAGAATCAAGTTGCGAGCGTCACCATTACGGTCGCCAACTAGTTTCTTAGTAGAATAGGTTGCTTTCTGACCCAGTTCAATCTCAGTAGCACTAACAACACGCTTAACATATGTGTCATTAGGGATAACTGGAGATGCAGGGCGAGTTGCACCATTGTTTAGTTTACCATCAGTGAACTGCGAAGGATCGTAGTCTGCAACCAGCATACCCTGAACAACGCCAGAGGTATCACCGATGTCAACAATCGCAGAAGATGCAGTTGTAGCGGAACCTGTACGCAGATAAGAGAAGTTTCTCATCGCTGCGATTGCCAGATCTCTAGCGTAGTCGTAACCCTCTAGAGTTTCTGTCAGTTCACCAGTAATATAAGACAGACTGTTACCAACATAGTAAGACTCTGCTGCCTGAATAGTGTTGATGTTACCACCAAGTCTCAAGTCTTGTACAGTAGCATCGATTAGATAACCGATGTCACGACGGCACTTCTCAATAGTAATGCCTTGCTTGTCTAGTAGATATGGATACTTGTTAGTGATGTAACCATATGCTTCTTCTGCAATGAAGAGTTTGTTCTCTTCGATTCTATCTGCAGCGTCAAGGTTCTTGTGGTTGATAGTGACACCTGCTGGATTCAGGATGTCTGCAGATGCAGTAAACTTCTTAAATCCATTTGGAGATAGAGTTGCACTGAAGATATTGCTGCCACCAGCAACTCTAGGAATCAGTTTGACATATAGTTTTTCATCAGATCTAGCACCGATTCTGAATCCATCGATGGATGCAGCAGGGCGAACTCTGGGGTTGTAACCCTCGTCGTCACCGAGATAAATCTTGGTCTGATCAGTTTGTGTGTTGCGGTTCTTAGTCGCAGGAATATCAAGAGTGTAGTATGCAGAACGCTTGATATTACCAGAGGTTGTGTCAACAACCTTAGGTGGAATGATGTCTGTGACATAACCACCTTTGTCCTGACTGAATGCAAATCCTTTGAAACCGATTGCGTGCAGTGAGGTGTTACCGAAGTTAGAGTTAGAGTTGGTGATAGACATGTCACCACCCGACTCCATCAGGAAGTGATCAG
>WTIQ01000100.1 GCA_011525185.1 Paracoccaceae bacterium
GCAGATGCCGAGCGCAAGGCAGCCGAGCAAGCTCCTTCAGCCAAGGCCGAGACATCTGCTCCTCAACGTGCGCCGCAAAAGGCAGCACCTCAACCAACATCGCGCAAGAAAGAGCGCGAAGCAGAGCAAGATCGTCGCTCTAACAAAGGTCGCGATGACAACCGCCGCTCAGGCAAGTTGACACTGACGCAAGCTCTATCTGGTGAAGGCGGGCGGCAGAGATCCATGGCATCTATGCGCCGTCAACAAGAGCGAGCGCGCCAAAAAGCGATGGGCGCTGAAAGCCAAGATCGTGAAAAAATTGTGCGCGAGGTGCAATTGCCCGAGGCAATTACGGTATCTGAACTGGCCAACCGAATGGCAGAGCGCTCTGCTGAGGTCGTGAAATCATTGATGAAAATGGGGATGATGGTTACGCAAAACCAGACCATTGATGCCGATACAGCTGAGCTTATCATCGATGAATTTGGTCACAAAGCGGTTCGCGTGTCTGATTCGGATGTCGAAGATGTGATTGATGACACCGTTGATGATGAAACAAATCTCAAACCTAGGCCACCTGTGATAACAATCATGGGTCACGTGGACCACGGTAAAACATCACTGTTGGATGCCATTCGCAAAACCAAAGTTGTTCAAGGCGAGGCGGGCGGTATTACCCAACACATTGGTGCGTATCAGGTGAAAACATCTGGTGGAGCGGTTCTGTCCTTTTTGGATACGCCAGGCCATGCGGCCTTTACCTCTATGCGTGCACGGGGTGCGCAGGTGACGGATATCGTCGTTTTGGTTGTTGCGGCTGACGATAGCGTTATGCCTCAAACGATTGAGGCCATTAACCACGCTAAAGCGGCCAAAGTGCCGTTGATTGTTGCCATTAACAAAATTGATCGTCCTGCCGCTGATCCAGACAAAGTGCGCGCCGAGCTTCTTCAGCATGAGGTGATCGTGGAACAGATGTCGGGCGAAGTGCAGGATGTTGAGGTTTCCGCGATCACGGGGCAGGGTCTTGATGACCTTCTGGAAGCTATTGCTCTGCAAGCAGAGATCTTGGAATTACAAGCCAATCCAGACCGCTCTGCACAAGGGGCTGTGATCGAGGCGCAATTGGATGTGGGGCGTGGTCCCGTTGCAACGGTTCTCGTCCAAAAAGGGACACTCAAGCAGGGCGATATTTTCGTTGTTGGGGAACAATGGGGTAAAGTCCGGGCTCTGGTTGATGACAAAGGTGGTCGGGTGAAAGCCGCAGGCCCATCGGTTCCTGTTGAGGTTCTTGGTCTAAACGGAACACCAGAAGCTGGCGATGTTTTGAACGTGGTGGATACAGAAGCCCAAGCTCGAGAAATTGCAACCTATCGTGAGAACCTAGCAAAAGAAAAACGCGCTGCCGCTGGTGCAGCCACGACGCTTGAACAGTTGATGGCTAAGGCGAAAGAAGATGAGAATGTCTCAGAGCTACCTATTTTGGTTAAGGCCGATGTACAGGGGTCGGCCGAAGCGATTATTCAGGCAATGGAGAAAATTGGCAACGCAGAGGTTCGCGTGCGGGTTCTTCACTCGGGTGTGGGGGCCATCACGGAGACCGACGTCGGCTTGGCAGAAGCCTCTGGCGCGCCTGTTATAGGGTTTAATGTGCGTGCAAATGCCTCTGCACGTAACACTGCCAATCAAAAGGGTGTGGAAATTCGCTATTATTCTGTCATCTATGACCTTGTTGATGATGTGAAAGCAGCGGCAAGCGGTCTCTTAAGTGCTGAAATCCGCGAGAACTTTATCGGATATGCCCAGATTAAAGAGGTCTTTAAGGTCTCTGGCGTCGGAAAGGTCGCTGGCTGTCTTGTGACTGAAGGGGTGGCGCGGCGTAGTGCTGGTGTCCGTCTCTTGCGCGACAGTGTCGTTATTCATGAGGGCACGCTGAAAACGCTCAAGCGCTTCAAAGATGAAGTGCCAGAGGTCCAATCTGGACAAGAATGCGGCATGGCCTTTGAAAATTATGACGACATTCGCGCGGATGATGTGATCGAAATCTTTGAGCGCCAAGAGGTTAAACGCGTTCTTGATTAAGTGATGCGCTCCAGTGGGCATATATTTTAAAGATCGAACGCTCTGAAACCTAAAGTATTTCAGCATTTGCCCGCCTGTCACACGGTGTGCAGGTTCGGATACACACAGGCCGGTACGTGCTGCAAACGATGCATGAGTGTCGAAAACAATGCCGTAATTCAGCGTTATTCATAACCGAGGTTGAGTGAGAGCGTGTCATTCAACTCCGATGGACTGTGACATGCTTTATGGGAGACAGAAGTGATTTTGATCTCAAAATTCACTCAGCATTATAAAGACCTCTGCAGAAAGCTACTCCCATTGGACAATGAGGATATCGCCTGCTGATGGGGCAGGCCAGCGCGGCCTTATTATGCCTTCAGATGGAATGTTTGAGCGATCGTTTTTTATCGTGCAAAGGTCATTCTTAGCTGGTTTTTACGCTTACACCCAATCTCGCAGGATGGGGATCAGCGGGAGGTCGGCAGGAGGCATTGGATAATCCCACATGTCTTTTGGAAATACCCATTTTAGGGTTTGGCCCTCTTTAGGATGCGCTATGTCCACCCATTTTCGGCAAATTAACAGCGGCAGCAGAAGGTGAAATGTTTCATAGGTATAGCTGGCAAAGCTCAGGGGCGCCAAGCAGCTGTCCCATGTTTCAATCCCAAGCTCTTCGTGTAGCTCCCGGATGAGGGCCGTTTCTGGTGTCTCACCCGTTTCGACTTTTCCACCTGGAAATTCCCATAGCCCCGCCATGGACTTACCTTCAGGTCTTTGCGCTAAGAGAACGCGCCCGTCTTTGTCGACCAAGGCAACAGCGCTCACAAGGATAATATTCATGAGCGATAATCTGCGTTAATTGAAATATATTGATGCGTCAGATCACAGGTCCAAACGGTTGCTTCGGCCTTTCCAATGCCCACGTCAACCGTGATCGCTATTTCATCGTTATCTTTCATGTAGGATGCACCAAGTGTTTCTGTGTAGGTCTCACAAACCCATCCTTGATCTGCGACGAGAATATCGCCAAACCATATCTTTAAAGCATCTCTATCTGCGGCCGCGCCCGACTTGCCAATAGCCATGACGATGCGGCCCCAATTCGGGTCTGCACCTGCAATCGCTGTTTTTACAAGTGGAGAATTGGCAATCGCTTTTGCGTGGGTTTTGGCCTCTTTGTCATTTGCAGCACCCGTGACCGTGACGCGCACAAATTTGCTGGCACCTTCCCCATCACGCACGATTTGATGGGCAAGGTCTTGCATTACGCCGTGTAATCCCGCCCCAAAGTCGGGATCGCCCAAAGCAATCGAAACGCCAGAGGCACCTGTCGCAGCCAGAAGGACTGTATCAGATGTTGAGGTATCACTATCCACTGTGATGGCGTTGAAGGTTTTCTCTGTGCATGCACTTAAATAGTGCTGCAACACATCCTGCTCGATATCTGCATCCGTAAAAATGTAGGCAAGCATTGTGGCCATATGCGGCTCAATCATCCCCGAACCCTTTGCAATACCGGCGATCGTGATTGGACCACTGGGCGTTTCAATCCGCGTATATGCTCCTTTTGCAAAGGTATCGGTTGTCCTAATCGCTTGCGCGGCGGCTTCCAGTGAGTCTTGTGACAAAGCGCTTAGGAGTGTGGGAAAAGTCTCAATTATTTTCCCATGATCCAATGGTTCACCAATCACGCCCGTTGACGACGTGAAAATGCGACTGGTTGGTATATCCAGTTGTGCTGCGAGGTCTTTGGAAAGGGCATCAACAGACTTTTGCCCTGCTATTCCAGTGAACGCATTTGCATTGCCTGCGTTTACAAGGATCGCAGCGCCTGCATCAGAAGACTGGGTGATCTTGTTTTGACAATCCAGCACAGATGCCGACCGCGTTGCCGAGGTTGTGAATACGCCAGCAATGCGTGTTCCTGCTGTAAGCCTTGCCAGCATAACATCGTCCCGACCCTTATATTTCAATCCTGAATTTGCAGTTGCAAATTCTACCCCCTTGATGGGCCCTGTGTCAGGGAAGGCCGCTGGAGCAAGCGGTGATACGGGCAAGGGTGCACTCATTCGTCGTCCAGTAGATCAGAATTGGTCATGAGGTTAGGGTCAAGATTATTGTATTCGAAAGTAAAGACGCCATCCCCCTTAAGCAAGGCGTCTAAGCGTTCGTCAACCACTTTTTGTTCCAGTTCTTCCCGCAGCGACGCTTGTGCGTCTTCAAAGGCAGGCGCCCCGATTGTGCGTGTGTCATTTAAGCGTATGACATGCCATCCAAAGTCTGTTTTTACAGGGCCAGAGATCGCTTCTTTTTCCATTTCTACTACGGCTTTTTCAAAGGAAGGCACCATACGACCTTCTCCGAACCAGCCCAAGTTTCCGCCATTTGGTCCTGAAGGTCCCGTTGAATGGGCCATCGCCAACTCGGCGAAATCTGCGCCTTCGTTCAGCCTTTTGATAAGATTAAGGGCCTCTTCCTCTGTTTCAATTAAAATGTGGGACGCATTATATTCAACCTTGGGAGGGCTGTTTGCATATTTCTCATCATACGCTGCCTTGAGCGCCTCTTGAGTCACGTTTTCTTCAATCAGTTTGCCAAGAGCGGCTTGTGCGCGATGCAAGCGCCGGTCATTTTCCAGCGATATTTTTGTCCGCTGGCTGTCTTCTTCGTCAAGCATTTGAGAGAGGAGTGTCTGACGCACCAATTGATCACCGATTCCCTCAAAGAGCTGGTCAATCGGAATTGATTTATATTGCTCGGGCAAAGTTTCATACATCAAGATCATATGACCCAAGGTAATTGCCTCGCCATTCACGTCGTGAATAGGTGTGTTTGCATCTATTGTATTTTCTGCTGCAAGCGGCAGCGCAGCGACAAGCGCAGTGCAGCTGAGAAGCGGTTTCAAAAATTTTCGCATCTTTCTCCCTATGATTTCCTATCGAGGGCCGCGTGAGCACGTTGACACTCATGCATCAGCTGCTTACATCCCTTTCAGTCATACGTTTTCAACCAATACCTATTGTTTGAGGCGGCTAAGGGCAAGATCGGTTGCGGAATGTCGCCGCATTTTTTGAGAGTAGGGTGAGATGCTAGGGCTTGGAAAAATTGCGAAGAAGGTTTTCGGTACTCCAAATGACCGTAAAATCAAGTCGGTTAAGCCACTGATTGATGCAATAAATGCTTTGGAAGACAAATTTAAGCAGTTTTCTGATGCGCAAATTGTCGAAAAGACACAGGACCTTCGCGCAAAAGTCAGTGACGGCGCTTCGTTAGAAGACATATTGCCAGAGGCGTTTGCAAATTGCCGTGAAGCTGCGTTGCGTGCGCTTGGGCTACGGGCCTTTGACGTGCAACTGATGGGCGGAATTTTTCTACATCATGGCAATATTTCAGAAATGAAAACGGGTGAGGGAAAAACGCTCGTTGCGACGTTTCCAGCTTATCTAAACGCTCTCACAGGGCGCGGTGTGCATATCGTAACGGTTAATGACTATCTGGCCAAGCGCGACAGCGAATGGATGTCAAAAGTCTATGGCGCATTGGGGTTGAGTACTGGGGTCATCTACCCTCAGCAGCCCGAAGAGGAAAAGCTACAGGCCTACAATTGTGACATTACATATGCGACGAACAATGAACTGGCCTTTGATTATTTGCGGGACAATATGAAAACTGAAATGTCCCAGATGTTTCAGAAAGATCATTATTTTGCCATTGTCGATGAGGTAGATAGCATTCTTATCGACGAGGCGAGAACGCCATTGATTATCTCTGGACCTGCTCAGGATCGCTCCGATCTTTACATTGCCATTGATAAGATCATTCCTGAACTTTCCGACGAGCATTACACGCTCGACGAAAAAACGCGTAATTCTTCTTTTACCGATGAAGGCAATGAGTTTTTAGAGGACTTATTGCACGCACGCGGTTTATTGCCAGAGGGTCAGTCCCTCTATGATCCCGAAAGCACAACGATTGTTCATCATATCAATCAAGGGCTCAGCGCACATAAGATGTTTGCTAAAGACAAAGATTATATCGTGCGTGGCGATGAAGTGATTTTAATCGATGAATTCACAGGCCGCATGATGCAAGGGCGGCGTTTGTCAAATGGATTGCATCAGGCAATCGAAGCGAAAGAGGGGTGTTCGATCAACCCTGAAAATGTCACCATGGCAAGTGTGACGTTCCAAAATTACTTCCGTCTTTACGACAAATTGGCAGGTATGACAGGGACAGCCGCCACCGAAGCAGAAGAATTCTCGGAAATCTACAAACTCGGAGTTGTCGAAGTTCCAACCAATAAAACCATTGCTCGTGTCGATGAAGATGACCAAATTTATCGTACGGCACGGGAAAAGTACGAAGCCATTGTCACAGAGATCAAAAAAGCCAATGAAAAAGGTCAACCTGTTCTCGTTGGGACGACGTCGATCGAAAAATCTGAAGAGCTGTCCAAGATGTTGGACAAAGCAAAGGTTCGGCACAATGTTCTAAACGCCCGTCAGCATGAAAAAGAGGCGCAAATCGTTGGGGACGCGGGCAAGATGGGTGCGGTGACAATTGCGACCAATATGGCAGGGCGAGGAACCGACATCCAGCTCGGCGGGAATGCTGAAATGCGCTTTCTTGCGGCCTTGGCAGAGCAGCCTGAAGCTGATCCAGAGACGCTGCGCCAAGAGATTGATGCAGAACACGCCACTGAAAAGCAAAAGGTGCTTGATGCGGGCGGCCTCTTTGTTTTGGCAACAGAGCGTCATGAAAGCCGCCGCATCGACAATCAGCTGCGTGGGCGTTCAGGGCGCCAAGGAGATCCGGGGCGTTCTTCTTTTTTTCTAAGTCTCGAAGATGATCTTATGCGGATTTTTGGCTCGGAGCGGTTGGATAAAGTGCTTTCGACACTTGGGATGGAAGAGGGCGAAGCGATCGTACATCCTTGGGTCAATAAATCGCTTGAACGCGCTCAGGCCAAAGTGGAAGCCCGTAACTTTGACATCATAAAGCAGTTGCTGAAATTTGATGATGTGATGAATGACCAAAGGAAAGCGATCTTTGGTCAGCGTCTGGATGTGCTGGAGGCTGAAGACCTTTCAGAAGTGGTGCAAGATATGCGCCACGACGTTGTTGAGGATCTGGTATCTTTGCATATGCCGCCCAAATCCTATTCCGACCAATGGGACACAGAGAAGCTCTACGCGGACATTATCGAACAATTTGGCCTTGATTTGCCGATCATGGCTTGGGGAGATGAAGACGGGGTTGACAACGAGGTGATCTATAATCGGATCACGGATGAAGTTGATAAAATGATGGCAGAGAAATCTGTCGCCTTTGGACCTGAAAATATGCGCAGGATTGAAAAGCAGGTTCTCTTGCAAACAATTGATACCAAATGGCGTGAACATTTGGTGACGCTTGAACATCTGCGTTCGGTGGTTGGGTTTCGCGGGTATGCGCAGCGTGATCCCTTGAATGAATATAAAACAGAGGCGTTCCAGCTGTTTGAAGGTCTCTTGGATGGATTGCGGGTTGAGGTGACCCAGCATTTATCAAAGGTGCGCCCGCTCACCGAAGAAGAGCAAAATGCGATGCTACAGCAAATGATGGCCCAACAGCAGGCCGTGCAACAAGCGCAGCAAGCCGCTCTCCAACAGGCTGAAACAAAGCGTGCCGCCGCGGCAGAAGGCATTGCCTTTGACGAAAATGATCGCGGCACTTGGGGCAATCCCGGCCGAAACGACCCTTGCCCCTGTGGTTCAGGGAAAAAGTTCAAACATTGCCATGGGCGTTACTGATGAAGGCGCTCAGTTAGAGAGTTCTTCTTTATAGAGTCTCGTTGAAACAGAACAGCATCGTAAAAAACCGAGGTATGGATGACGCAGAATTACTGCATTGTTTTAAAAAAAAGACGTCTGCATAAAGCCGCTTCCCTTTAGAAA
>WTIQ01000313.1 GCA_011525185.1 Paracoccaceae bacterium
GAGCAAAATTTCACCGCGCTGCGCGGGTACCACACGGCCATTTAGCGTGTTCACCGATTCTTTGGGCTTGCTAACGGCCCAGCATTCTTTGGGATTACTATCCACAAAAACGCTCCAATCTTTCATTTCAGCAACGCGATTTGTACTGGCTTGTTGTGAGTGAACCGCCCCACCCAGCGCAAAAATCGCCATGAAAAAGGTTTTTGCCAATCGAAAACTCTGCATATCACTACCCTACGCTCGAATTTATCGGACCAAGGCCCAAGTGGTCTGATCCCAATAGTTCGTTTTGATTTGTTTTTTGCTAGCTTACCCCCAATCCATGCAATAAACAAAGGCCCGTTGGCATAAATTTGCTAATACAGGAGAGTGAAATGGATCGTGCACAAAGCTTAGTCGAAATTCATCGGGGCGCATTTGTCGAAGGTTTGCACTATGGTCATGCCGTGATCTGCGATGGAACAGGCCAAGAGATTAAATCTTGGGGAGCGCCAGAGACCACAGTTCTGCCGCGCTCTTCGGTCAAGATGATCCAAGCCCTCCCCCTTATCCTATCTGGAGCGCGTGACGCCTTTGACCTCACGCAGGCGCAACTCGCCTTGGCCTGCGCGTCTCATCAAGGAGCCGCTATTCATACCGATGCAGTGCGCGATTGGCTGCAAATGCTAGGTCTGAGAGATGAAGACTTACGCTGTGGCGCACAGCTCCCCAATGACAAAACAGCGCGTTTGGATTTACTTAAAAATGATCTCTCACCTTGCCAATATCACAATAATTGTTCAGGCAAACACAGTGGTTTTCTCACACTGAACAAGCATCTAAAGGCGGGAGCGGAATATATTGAAAGCGACCATCCAGTGCAAAAAGCTTGCCTCGAGATGTTTGAGATGACCACGGGCGCGACGAGTCCCGGCTTTGGCATTGATGGATGTTCTGCTCCCAATTATGCCGCTAAACTGAAAGATATTGGCAAAGCGATGGCTTGGTTTGCGACCGCCCACGAGCGCAGTGACAGTGCATCACGCGCAGCGCGTCAGCTTGTTGAAGCCATGAGCACATACCCCGAGCTCGTTGCAGGCAAAACGCGCGCATGCACAGAACTGATGCAAGCTATGGGCGGCGACACAGTTGTAAAAACAGGCGCGGAGGGGGTTTTTATTGCCATTGTTCCAACAAAAAAGCTAGGGATCGCCCTCAAGATTGTGGATGGCGCAACGCGGGCAAGCGAATGCGCACTTGCCACTTTGCTTGTCGACGTTGGCGTGCTGGAGCGAAGCCATCCCACAGCACAAAAATATCTCAAACGCCCAATCACAAATTGGCGTTGTATCGAGACGGGCTATGTCACGGCGGTACCGACGCTGACCTTATGATCGTTCTTTTTAACAAACCCTATAACGTGCTCTCGCAATTTACAGACAAGAGCTTAGAGGCCTCAAAGCGTGAAACGCTCTCTGAATATATCGATATCCCCCATGTCTATCCCGCTGGAAGGTTGGACCGCGATAGCGAAGGATTACTTGTCTTGACCGACAACGGGCGCCTTCAGGCCCGTATTGCTGATCCGCGACACAAAGTAAAAAAGACCTATTGGGCGCAGGTCGAGGGTGACGTCACCGAACAGGCTTTGGAGCAGCTTCGTACCGGGATCACCTTAAAAGATGGCCCATGCAGGCCAGCAGAGGTACGCCGCATTGCACCTCCCCCAAACCTATGGCCTAGAATTCCACCGATACGCGAGCGCAAATCTGTTCCAGATTGCTGGATCGAAGTGACAATTTCCGAAGGACGCAACCGTCAAGTCCGCCGCATGAGTGCCGCTGTGGGCCATCCCACGCTCCGACTCATTCGCGCAAAAATTGGAGATTGGAGCCTAGAGGGCATTTCGACAGGCCAGCATAAGATAATCACACCCCCAAAGTGACAAAAAATCCCAGCGTGTCAGAAAATAATAGAAAAAACGCCCGCCCAATAGCCCCAGCGAGCAGGTTTGCCTGAGATCACACAGGCAAGAGGCACACAGGCAATAATGCCATGATCCGTTTAGAGCGCTGCAAACCCTGCATCAAGGGAGGCGAGGACGATATCCACTTCTTCTTCTGTAATAATGAGAGGCGGAGACATGAGGATATTGTTCATGCCTAAGCGCACCATTGTTCCAGCCTCATAGGTCGCTTTGTGAATACGTTTCATACTGTCCATATCCATCGGCGTTTTGGCAGCTTTGTCGCTGACGACTTCAATCCCTGTCATCAGACCTTCCCCGCCACGCACATCACCAATCACATCATATTTATCCTTGAGCCTAAGAGCACCTTCATAAAGTTGCTTGCCCCGCGCTGCGGCATTTGTTTTCGTGTCAAGGCGGAGCGTTTCATTAATACAGGCAATCACTGCTGCGGCGCCAACAGGATGGGCTGAGTAGGTATAGCCGTGGAAG
Source organism: Paracoccaceae bacterium (assembly GCA_011525185.1). Lineage (GTDB taxonomy): Bacteria > Pseudomonadota > Alphaproteobacteria > Rhodobacterales > Rhodobacteraceae > LFER01. The sequence continues at coordinate 2,441 of WTIQ01000313.1, forward strand.
ATTGCGCCATCGCCCGTTGTGTCATTTTCAAACACATCAGCGACTTTCTCACTCATAAGCGCAGCACCAACAGGGAAATAGGCGCTGGTGATCCCTTTGGCCATGCTCATCATATCAGGTTTGACCCCATAGTGACGCGCACCCGACCAATCACCGGTGCGCCCAAATCCCGTGATTACCTCATCTGAGATCATCAAAATGCCGTGCCGATCGCAAATATCACGCATAAATCCCATGAATGAGGCATCTGGCACAATCACACCGCCCGCGCCTTGGATCGGCTCCATGATAAAGGCCGCAATACTGCCCGCCCCTTGAAATGCAATTTCATCCTCAAAGGCTGCAGCAATATTTTGCGCCAGCGTCGCGGGATCGGTTTCATTAAAAGGATTGCGATAGGGATACGGGCTTGGGAGGTGGAAACATCCTGGTAAAAGCGGTTCGTAATTTATCCGAAAACGGTTGTTTCCGTTCACAGAAGCTCCGCCAAAATGCGTCCCGTGATAGCCCTTTTTGAGCGAAATAAATTTGGTTCGGTTCGGCTCACCGCGCAAGCGATGATACTGTCGCGCCAAACGAAGGGTGGTTTCAACTGAATCTGATCCTCCTGACGTGAAAAAGACCCGCGCCATGCCATCTTCTTGAAACATCTCGCGCACCATATGCGACGCCTCAATTGCCGCTGCGTTTGTTGTTCCAGCAAAGGCAGAGTAATAAGGCAATTCATAGAGCTGTTTGGCAATCGCCTCTTTGACCACTTCATTTGAATAGCCAAGGTTCACGCACCAAAGACCGCCCACTGCATCAATTGTGCTATGACCATCCATATCGGTAATTGATGACTGTGCGGCCGAGGTAATCACCGTTGGCGGATGCTCAAGCGACGCGGCTGGATGCCCCATTGGATGCCAAAGATGTTTTGCATTGTTGCCACGGATGTAATTGTCGTCTTTCATGATCTTTCTTCCCCTCTATGGCGCTTATAGTCGACGTTACGTTAAGCACGTTTCACATGTCCAGCCAAATCAAACACCGCAAGGAGCAAACGCAATGGACAGTCCAGAATAAGGGGTGTAATCACCCAGAGTATGGCCAAAGCGAAGCAAGACCCCAATTATAAAATTATCGCAGAAAATCGCCGTGCGCGGTATGATTATGCGATTGCAGATGATTTAGAATGTGGGATCGCTTTGATGGGGTCTGAGGTGAAATCGTTGCGCCTGAATAGCGCCAATATTGCTGAAAGTTATGCAGGTGTCGATGACGGAGAGCTGTGGCTAGTAAACTCCTATATCGCTAAATATGATCGAGCCAAAACCTTTGGGCATGAAGAGCGGCGGCGGCGAAAACTGTTGGTCAGTAAACGCGAACTGGCGCGGCTTTGGTCAGAAACCCAGCGCAAAGGTATGACCCTTGTACCGATGGTGATGTATTTTAACCATCGTGGTATCGCAAAACTCAAGATTGGGATCGCGAAAGGTAAGAAAAACCACGATAAAAGGGCCGATGATGCCAAGCGAGATTGGGGTAGACAAAAGCAACGGCTGCTCCGGCATAGAGACTAAGATTAAGACGGTTAATCTAATGAAACTCTTGACATATGGGCAAAAACATCTTTGTGACAAGTCATACATGGAATTCTGAACTGCGCGGCTTTTGGAGGGTGTATTATGGCATATGAAGATCCGAAAACACTGGTCTCGACCGACTGGCTTGCGTCGCATCTTCAGGACCCAGACCTGAGGCTTCTGGACGCGTCTTGGTATCTACCCAATATGAACCGCAATGCACGAGAAGAATATGACGCCGAGCATATTCCGGGAGCGCGTTTTTTTGACATTGACGAAATAAGCGATCACGGCTCTGACCTACCCCATATGGTGCCGCCTGTGGAAAAATTCATGTCACGCTTGCGAGCGATGGGGGTTGGTGATGGTCATCAAGTGGTGGTCTATGATGGTGAAGGGCTCTTTTCCGCTGCACGCGTCTGGTGGCTCTTTAAGCTTATGGGCCAAAATGATGTGGCTGTTCTCGACGGTGGGTTACCCAAATGGAAAGCAGAGGGCCGCGCCACTGATGACCTCCCCCCGATTGTGCGCGACCGACATATGATGGTGCGGCGGCAAAATAATCTTGTCAAAGATGTCACACAGGTCTCCGCGGCCTCCAAACTGCGTGATCATGAAATCATTGACGCGCGCGCACCAGATCGATTTCGTGGTGAAGCACCAGAACCTCGAGAAGGGCTACGTTCGGGGCATATTCCGGGCTCGAAGAATGTCTTTTTCAAGACCCTCCTAAACGCAGACAACACGATGAAGTCTCTCCATGAAATCAAAGAGATTTTTGAAGCCGCTGGCGTGGATTTAAACAAAAAGGCAATCACGACATGCGGATCAGGGGTGACAGCTGCGGTCCTAAGTCTAGGGCTCACCTTGATCGGGCATAAAGATCATTCGCTTTATGATGGAAGCTGGAGCGAATGGGGACAGTTTCCAACACTTCCAATTGAAACTGGAGAGGCGTCGTAGTGTTTCATACGTTACAAACTCAGCCTGCGGACAAAATTCTTGCGCTGATGAAAATGTACAAAGAGGATCCAAGAGAGCAAAAAATCGACTTAGGCGTTGGCGTGTACAAAGATGCTGAAGGGAATACCCCTGTCATGCGGGCAATCAAGGCGGCGGAACAGAAGTTATGGACAACCCAAGACAGCAAGAGCTATGTCGGGCTTGTGGGAGATCCAGCTTTCTCGGATGCGATGATTTCCCTCCTTTTGGCAGACGCACTGCCACGTAATGCGATTGCTGCTGCGGCGACACCTGGCGGAACGGGCGCGGTACGGCAGGCTTTTGAGCTCATAAAAATGGCGCGACCCGAGGCTCGCGTCTTTGTCTCGGATCCAACTTGGCCGAACCATCTTTCGATCTTGCAGTACCTTGATATGGAAGCAGTTCCATACCGCTATTTCGACAAGACCACAGGGGCGGTTGATCATGCAGGTATGATCGAAGACATTGCACAAGCCAAAGCGGGGGATGTGGTCCTCTTGCATGGGTGTTGTCATAATCCCACTGGGGCAAATCTGAATACCGTACAATGGCAAGACGTGATCGACACTTTGCTTAAAACAGGTGCCGTTCCGATGATCGACATCGCCTATCAGGGCTTTGGGGATGGATTAGAGGAAGACGCCCAACCAACTCGACGTATCGTAAGCGCTGTGCCTAATTGTATCATCGCGGCAAGCTGTTCCAAAAATTTTGGAATTTACCGTGAACGCACAGGAATTTTGATCCTCACCCATCAAGAGAAAACCTCTATCGGATTGGCACAAGACACGCTTGCGTTTCTCAATCGTCAGAATTTTTCCTTTCCGCCGGATCATGGAGCGCGACTGGTGACGATGATCTTAAACGATGATGCTTTACGTCAAGATTGGCAAGACGAGTTGGAGATGGTTCGTCGATCAATGCTTGAACTTCGCACACAATTAGCTAGGACTTTACGCGATGTTTCAGGCTCAGATCGTTTCGCTTTCCTCGCCGAGCACAGAGGCATGTTTTCCAGATTGGGAGCAACACCCAAGCAAGTCGAGTTGATGCGTGAAAAATACGGAGTTTATATGGTCGGTGACAGCCGCATCAATATTGCAGGTCTAAATGCCAAAACAATCCCTGCCCTTGCACAGGCAATCGTCGCGTGTGAGGTTTGAGGCTGCGCAAATCAAAGATCATCATCATCGGGTTCAATAGGTCACCTATCTGTTGGACCGCAATAATTGCTCCTACTGAAGGCAACTCATTTGATTCCTGCTAATGTAAAACAGAAAAGGGCGGCAAAAATTGCCGCCCTGCGAAAGCTTAGAATAAAGCTATATATCAGTTTGTTCCGCTTGAAGATGAGTTGCTCACTGCAGCGCCTACAAGCACTGCAACGGCTGCCAACATCAAATAGTTAGAAGGTAGTGAGCTACCACCCATAACGAGGTTACTCTAAGGTGCGGTCGGCACAACAACGGCGGGTTCTGACCCTGTTGCATGCATTTTCGCGAAAGCTGGTGTTACAGTCATCGCAGCAATCGCACTAGCCATAAGCATCTTTTTTATATTATTTTTCTCCATTAACAATACTAAAGTTATTATGAACTAAATTAGCGTCTCAATCATTATGTAACCAATATCTGTTCCATGCCATTGCAAAGACTTTCTCATTTTGCCTGAAAATTCACGCCAGTATCTATTTTCATAGCTTAACATATCGTTATTGCAGGCCTCTACGTATTCCATGACGGGATAATCTCGCTTAAAAATCTCCACAGAGGTGCTTTTCACCACGTTCAATTCGCATTGGACTGTCACTATAAGGTCACGATTATCCTCAACAATATATTTGTAGCTACGTTCATAGGCGAAAACCTGCCCAGCCTTAACAGTCGACAGCGCTTTTTGCGTCGGGCCTGTATCAGCGCTGACCAAATCATAACTCATCCCCCGCGTCGCCCGTAGAATTCCATTGTCCGTAGAGATGCTGCTACCAACTGCTTCCAACCAGACAGCCCCCAATGTTTCTCTAGGGAACAACCCAAGTGTCGCGATGATTTGCCTCGTCGGCACCCGGATGAGAATCAGAGGCTGCGATGAAGCATCAAGCATTTCCCGCGTGATCACCTTTGTGGGATCTACGATGGGCGTTGGATTGTTACTCTCTTTCGCGACTGTTCTTAGGGTCGAAATGACATTGAGCATGGGATCTTGTTTGTTCGACGAAGAACAATTCGTTAAAACAAATAGTATGCTAACCAAACCGACTAAATACCGATATCTCATTTCCAAAACCTCGCGGCTTCGCGGACAAGCGCGGGTTTATGTGCGTCTTTGACAAGGCCATATAGACGGTTCTTAACATTTAAGCGTGCACCCCCATCGCGCGAGATGGGAACAATATTAATCTGACTGGTCGCACGAGAAGGTTGACCATGACTCCAATCAAGCGGAATGGTGAGGAAAATACCTTTGTCAAACGATCCCTCTCCAAAATCCTCGAAGGGCACATCCGTTAGAGTGAAATAGCCGCCCACGCGCCATCCATTTCCAAATTCACGCGCAAAGGTGAACGTACCGCCTTTGTCTTTGGCGAGATATTGTCCGACGTCAATTTGTGCGGAATAACCTTCTTGAAAATCAAAGTAGGCAGAAACGTGCCCCGTCGTTGTGCGGTAATCGCGCAGCCCAAAGCTCTGGTCAAAATCACGTTGTGCGACGTGGTTTATTTCGACACCAAGTCCCCAATTTTCATCCGCTGGCTTCCATAATATCTCACCAGATAATCCTGCAAACATCTCTTCCAAATAGCCAAATGTCAGGCGACTATAGGTGTTCGGGCTGAGCTTATTTAAACTTTGAAATGTTAGGGAGGTTATTCCAGGATCACCCTGCTGATTATAAAGATTACTTTCTGATCTCACACGAGGAAGCACGGAGTCTGAAACACGCGTATTCGCATTATAATTGTTGAAAATAGATTTCCTTATTTCACCC
>WTIQ01000199.1 GCA_011525185.1 Paracoccaceae bacterium
ATCCTCACCCGCAGCAAAGACACTCCACTTGCTGCATTGGCGAATACCTGTCGCCACCGCGGAATGCGCCTGGCCGAGGGCAGCGGCCACTGCAAAGGTCTTCGATGCCCGTTTCACTCATGGTTTTACGACCTCTCAGGGCATCTCATCGCAGCACCAGAAATGGACGCTGTGGATGGCTTTGACAAAAGCGCCTTTGATTTGCATCGTTACGCTATTGAGGAAAGGCATGGATTTATCTTTCTCAACCTATCGCCAGAGCCAGACGACCTAGACGCGCAACTGGCAGATTTTGCGCCACTACATTCTGATTGGCCCCTAGGCACGCTTGTTACCATTCGACGAAGAGAGCTTGAGGTCGATTGCAATTGGAAACTATTTTTGGATGTTTTCAATGAATACTACCATCTGCCCTTTGTCCATGCTGCGTCGATCAATAGTATTTATGAGCGTCCAGAGACAGGAGATGCTGTGGCAGGAGACTTTGCAACGCAATTTGGTCCGACAGAAGGCACTGGCGGCCTCCTAGACACGCAGCAGAGCTATGCGCTCCCAGATATGGAGGGATTAAAGGGCAAGGCAACTCAAGGTGTGCGCTACACTTGGCTCTTTCCCAACATGAGTTTTGCGGCCAATCGAGATGCACTCTGGGCCTATGAAGCCTATCCTCTTTCTGGCGCAAAATGCAAAGTGATCCAGACCTGTTGCTTTCCTCAAAGCTCGCTCAAGTTGCCAGACTTCGAAGAAAAGTCGCAAGCCTATCTTGAAAGGATGGATGCAGCCCTTCAAGAAGACATCGATCAACTGGCCGTGCAGCAAACAGGCATGTCCCATCCCGACGCGCAATCTGGCCCTATCCATCCCCTCCTCGAAACAAACGTTGCCACTTTTGCAAAGTGGTACCAAAGCCAAATGCTCGAAGCGGAAGGGAACATTTAAGTCAAAATTTAAAAAAGTTTTTTTTTAAAAGATATAACCGACCAAAGAAGCACGTAGGCGCGGCTCTCTTTTTTAAATGGGCACGACGTTATCCAGAGGTCTTTTGTAGCTTGTTAAGCGCCTTTGAGGCTCTGGCTTTCACGGACTTTCGCACCTCTTGTGTCAGACGATTTAAATGTGGAAGAAGCCACGTTTTCAATCTCTCGTCCTGCTCGGCCAAATCAGCCAAATATTCAATTGAGTTATTGAGCACGATCCAGTCAGAATGATGTTCCAGATTACGTTTCACAATTTGGATGGCTTGGTCTTTTTGCTGTGCCGTCATTGTGGCATGAAGCCCCGTAAAGAGCTTGGGCAAAGTCCATTGGGCTGAGGCTTGATCTAGGTTTGCGATCTCATTCAAAAGCCGATCTGTGAAGGGGATAAGCAAATCTGGCTGCTCAGCTTGAACACGCCGCAGTGCATTAGACACCCGCAAACGCACAACTTCGTCTGCACTTTGATAACAATTAAAAAGCTCTTCGACTCGTTTGGTGTCGGATAAAACCGCTTCAACCACGTCTAAGGTTCGACCTAACGAATTTGGATGCCCTCCCGTAAGTATCGCCTCAAAGCTTTCACTCATGCGCCTAAACGTCTCCTAAACACAGATGAAACTACCTGTGAAAGGCGTAAAGATATTAAGGCAATAACGCAAACAAGGGCCTCAGCCGCGCTTTGGCGATACATTCATGTAATACCACTCGCTGATCTTTTGTCGCAACTTGTGATGCCATGTTTTTGCAGGCGTCAAAATTGGCAAATGAACAACCATTGGCCCTGGCTTATCGGTATAGATAAGCTCGGAGGGTTCCACGAGACGCTTATTCATTTGCTCGGGTAAGACATGAAATTTTAGATCGCTTTCCCAAAGCGTTTCACGAAAACTAACCTGATCGCAGGTCACATTATCATCCCAAGATGCTTCAAAATTTTTGTTCCATTGGCGCATAAATTCTAAGGTGTGTTCAGAACTCGAATAAACCAGGACACCTGTATTAATTTGGGGCACCAATGTTGGCACATCTACGCGATGGCGTTCTCCATGACGCGGTCTTTGCCAGAGCAAAACTTGACACCCAGCGATGTCATATTTGTCTAGTACGTCATAGGCTGGGTCCAAATTCTTCAAAATCAGTGTATCGGTATCAAAGAAAATCGTCTTTTCAAAAGGCGTACCTGCAAGGCAGGCTACTTTTGGTCGGGTCGCCAATCCAGCGAGCTTCTGAAGCTCGGGCTTTACGATTACCTGATCGAATGCATCACTTTCCACATCTTCAATGGAAAACAGCGCAGTGCCGCATTCGGGATTGTGTTGCTTAAACGTGCGCGCGCTTTTTGCAGCAATCTCTAAGTGCTTTTCTCCCCACGCGACCCATATTGCACCTTTCATGCTCACTCTCTCATTCTGATTTAGATCATTACTCATTATGTTTGCCACGGGTTACACGGTCTTTGGCTATTTTACAAAAACATTTATTTTCACCAAATCCGTCAGTGGCAGTCCCAAGAGACGCATCGCAGACAGCGAAAGCTGGCTACCGCTACCCTCTCCTTCCAACGGCATTACCACTAGATTCGCAGACTGGCCACTGGCCAAAACAACAACGCGTCCCTCCTCCTGCTTTGACACCAAGGGCGTTTTAAGCCAAAAGCCAGCCTGCGCTGGAGACCCGAGGGAGGCTATTGTTTTACCAAGTGCTTTCTCTTTCTCGGGCGCGGTGCTCTCCGCAATGGCAGCTTGACGCTCTTCTTTAGTGGCCACATCAAGTTCACTTGCAGATTTTGGTGCTCCTGTATCAGTAATAACCGCTTGTTGCGTGGCTTTATTTGCCTCTGGTTTAGTATTTGAAAATACATCTAAACGTTTGACGTTCTCGCATCCGCTCACGGTTAACAGGCCCAGCACACAAAGCATGGGCCACGATCGCCTCTTGGTGCAGATTGTCTCGCTTGCGTATTTCATATTGCGTCCCCTCTTGCGCTGCATAGCCAATATGCATAGCCTACCTTCATGACAGTTTCGTTGATAGACCCTTTTCAACGCGCAATCACTTATTTGCGTGTGTCCGTGACAGACCGCTGCGATTTCCGCTGTGTGTATTGCATGTCGGAGAATATGACATTCCTCCCCAAAAAAGAGCTTTTGACGCTCGAAGAGCTGGATCGTATGTGTTCGGCCTTTATCGGAATGGGGGTGGAGAAACTTAGAATCACGGGCGGCGAACCACTTGTGCGTCGCGGTATCATGAATTTTTTCAAGTCCATGACCCGCCATCTTGAGAGTGGTGCATTAAAAGAATTGACCCTGACCACAAACGGCTCACAGCTCGAAAAATATGCCGCGGATTTGTACGCGGCTGGGGTGCGGCGGGTTAATATTTCGCTGGATACGCTGGATGAGCAAAAATTCGCGGATATTACAAGATGGGGGCGTTTGCCTCAGGTCTTGCGGGGGATCGATGCAGCCCAAAGCGCAGGTCTTCGTGTAAAAATTAATACTGTCGCACTCAAAGGTTTTAACGAAGACGAGTTATTCCGCCTCACTGAATGGTGTGCCGAGCGGGACATGGATATCACTTGGATCGAAGTCATGCCAATGGGGGATCTGGGCAACGAAAACCGTCTCGATCAGTATTGGTCGCTCAAGGATCTGAGAGCGACACTCGCAGAGCAATACACAGTTATTGATTCGACCGAACGCAGCGGCGGACCTGCCCGTTATGTTAGGCTTGAGGAAACGGGCCAAAAGATTGGATTTATCACCCCGCTCACCCATAATTTCTGTGAAAGCTGCAATCGTGTGAGATTGACCTGTACGGGCGAGCTTTACATGTGCCTTGGCCAAGAGGATATGGCCGATCTGCGCGGTGCTTTGCGGGATGAAAAGAGCGATGAAACGATGCTGGAAGGCGCGATACGCGATGCGATCAGACTCAAACCCAAGGGTCATGATTTTGATTACTCTCGTCAAGAAGTCTCTGGACAAATGTCTCGCCACATGAGCCATACGGGCGGCTAGAACCAAGGCAGCTTTTTTGATCTAACAGTAGCTTGCGCCTAAATCCTCAACAGCGCGCGTGATCCAGTGCTCTTTGAGCCACTTGGCTGGGCGCGACCACCTCAAGAGTGAGCCACGATAGCCCTCTACTGCTTCGCTCATTTTGGGTCTGCCATGAAAGCACACAACGCGGGCGTTTTGCGGCAAGCGTGGAGCACGAAGGTAGTTCAGCGGCGGAAGATCCAAACAGCCATGTTTAAAGCTGACCACCAAGTCACCAGGAATATAGGCAAACTCTCCCCGATCCATAGCCTTATGCGACGTGTAGCGCTGCTCTGATCCTCTGGCCTTCTCCACCTCTTCATAGGGGTTGGCTGCCAGATCATCATAGAGATATCCATGACGGGCCGGATCAAAACGAAAGACAGACCCATGCCCTGTGGGACGCCCTTTGCGGGCTTCGATCCAATCATGGCGCATCGCAACACATCCCTCTGCCAATTTCCAAATCGGCATGAGATCGCCCGCAATGACAACGTCCAAATCAAACCCAAGAATGGGTCCTTCAAGATCGGGGATCAAACCTGATTTAAAGAGAGAGGTTTTACGCATAGCGCCTTGCCGATTGGCCACGGCCAAGGCAGCATTCATAGGCTCTGAAAATGGTTCGTTGGGGAGCTCTAACACTTCGACGTCAGGGTGAAGACCCTCGCTGTTTTCGGTCATGCACAAAAAGCGCACATCACCGTTTAGATTACGCCGAACACCAGAATAAAGCCGGTTGACATATTCTGGTCCAAAAACGGTTCCCCATTTTATGCAGGCTACATTGATGATCGCCAAAGCGCTTAACCTTTATCTTGAACACGCATCGCTCTAGCGCGAGATGCCAGCAAGGGAAAGCACTTAATCAACCAACAAGCGGCATACGCTCTTCAGCGATGCCTGCAAACCAACTACAGCCAGCGGGGATAATTTCATCGTTGAAGTTGTAGGTTTCCGTGTGTACGGGCGCGCTGTTTTCGCCATTTCCAAGAAGAATATATGCCCCTGGGCGTTCATTCAGCATAAAAGAAAAATCCTCAGCCCCCATAAAATAGCTGCTATCACCGCATGAGCCTGCAATTTTCGTCGCAACGGCTGCTGCATAAGTGGTTTGCTCCTCTGCATTTACGGTCACAGGGTAGCTTCGCTTGTAAGTCACCTGCGCTGTGGCACCGTAGGCTTCAGCGGTTTTTTCAACGATCGAGATGAGCCGCTCCTCGGACAGTTCACGCACCGCTTCGGAGAGGCAACGCACGGTGCCTTTCATATGTACCCGTTCGGGGATCACATTAAAGGCGTTGGAGGAGGTCTCAAAAGAGGTAATTGAAACAACGACATGATCGACGGGATCAACATTGCGGCTGGCGATCGACTGTAAGGCAAGGATCACGTGACTGGCTACCAATGTGGTATCAATCGTTTCATGTGGTTTGGCGGCATGACCGCCTTTCCCTGTCAAAACGATGTCAATCAGGTCTGAAGAGGCCAAAAACGGACCAGATTTGATTTTGAATTCGCCTTCTTTGAGGGTTGGCCAATTGTGCATGGCATAGACTTCTTGAATGTTAAAACGGTCCATTAGACCGTCCTCACACATTTCCCGCCCTCCACCGCCGCCTTCTTCGGCAGGTTGGAAAATTACAACAACCGTTCCGTCAAAATGACGTGTTTCAGCAAGATATTTCGCCGCCCCCAAGAGCATTGCAGTATGTCCATCATGCCCACAGGCATGCATGACACCTGATGTTTGACTGGCATAAGACAGTCCCGTCATCTCCTTTATAGGAAGCGCATCCATATCGGCGCGCAAACCGATGACCTTACCAGACGTTTGTTCTCGTCCTTTGATGACTCCCACAACGCCCGTGCGCCCAATGCCCGTGACAATCTCATCAACGCCAAATTCCTTTAAACGCTTAGCCACCAGATCAGCAGTGCGAAAAGTATCAAACATCAACTCAGGGTGCGTATGAAAATCCTGCCGCCACTTGGTTATCTCATCGTGCAATTCGGAAAATCTGTTTTTAATTGGCATTATGCGTGTCCTTCCAACTGCTTAAGCAGTCGTTCCATAAAATCATGTCCCGCATTGAATTGTGATATTTCGATATATTCATTTGGCTGATGCGCCTGAGCAATATCGCCTGGACCACAAATCACCGCCGAATATCCCCGCTCTTGAAACTGTCCAGCTTCGGTGCCGTAAGAGACGACATGCTCGGCATTATCGCCCGTGATCCCGCGCACGAGTGCCTCAGCCTCTCCATCGGTTTCTGGACGCAAACCAGGGTTAAAAAAGCGTTCTGATATTGTAATATGGGTTTCTGGTCGCACCGATTGCATCTCGCTTTGCACCTCTGCAATCTTCTCTTCAAGCTTTGCCAGCCACATTTGTGGGTTTTCATCGGCAACCACGCGAAAGTCCACAAAGAAATGACAATCTTTTGCCGTGATATTGGCCGCTGTCCCGCCTTTGATAACCCCAACATGGGCAGTGGTGTAGGGAGGGTCAAACATCGCGGCGATCTCGGTTGGTTTTTTACGCGCATTTTCTGCGTTGACCTGATTGGCCCAGTTGATGATTTTTGCGCCTTCCATGATCGCGCTCACACCAGTGTGCGGGAGCGAAGAATGGACCTCAAATCCCACAACATGGGTTTGATACCCCAGTCCACCTTTATGGGCGGTCACAGCCTTCATCATCGATGGCTCTCCGACGATCACAGCGCTGGCTTTGGGCAAGACCTGTTCCATTTCATCAAGCATAAGCGGGGCACCAATGCAGCCCACTTCTTCGTCAAAGCTAAGGGCCAATTGCAAGGGCCGCTCCAGCTCACGATAGCGCGCCTCAACCAGCGCCCAAATGGCCAAAGCATCAAAGCCTTTCATATCGCAGACACCGCGTCCAAAATAGCGGCCCTCTTTTTCCACAACGCTCCAAGGATCACTATCCCAAGGTTGGCCATCCACTGGCACCACATCCGTATGGCCAGAGAGGATCAACCCACCGTCAATCTCTGGGCCGACATGGGCCACCAGCGCAGCCTTTTCGCCCGTTTCATCGTATTTCCGATAGGAGGTGATTCCATGTGATTTGAGGTAGTCTTCAACCCAATCCACCAAATCAAGATTACTGTCCCTACTTACAGTGGGGAAAGAGACAAGCTTTTCCATCAATTCAAAGGGCGTCAGGCGATCTATCGTCATTTTAATATCCGCTATCTGTTGTGAGGATAAAATGGTTATCAGACACTTCCTCATACTGCGAGGGTTCTGCGACATAATCCAGAGTGCGCACGGGCGATGGAATCGGCTTGAAGTTCAAATCCTTTTCCGATTTTCGTTCGCGCGGATCAGCGATTGGAACGGCCTTCATCAGGGCTTTGGTATAGGCATGTTGCGGATTGCGAAACACTTTTTCGCGCGGGCCGATTTCGACAATGCGTCCCAAATACATAACTCCCACATCATGGCTTACCCGCTCTACAACAGCCATATCGTGACTGATAAAGAGATAAGAGAGATCCAGCTCTGCCTGAAGCTCCATCATCAAATTGAGCACCTGTGCCTGAACCGACACATCCAGCGCGCTCACGGCTTCATCGGCTATGATAAGTTTGGGATTGAGCGCAAGCGCACGGGCAATGGCAATCCTTTGGCGCTGGCCGCCTGAGAGTTCATGAGGATAGCGACGCATGAAACTTCGCGGGAGCTCGACGCGATCAAAGAGCATTTCAACACGTTTGCTCAAGTCTGCCCCCGAGTGCGTGTTGTAATTCACCATCGGTTCGGCCACTTGATCCATCAAGAGCATCTGCGGATCAAGCGAAGCAAAGGGATCTTGGAATACCATTTGCATATTACTGCGAGCCGCACGCAATTCAGAAGATGACATTTCCATGACATTTTCCCCAGACATGAGAACGCTGCCCGACTGCGGTTGCACAAGGCG
>WTIQ01000206.1 GCA_011525185.1 Paracoccaceae bacterium
CTGTGGATGCGGTTGCAAAAGAGCTTGAGGAAAAGCACGGCGTGAACCCTGTTAATTTTGTTGTTGCGCAATTGGGCGGTAATGCTGGGCGTGGTCTCTCTGGTGTCGAAACCAAGTCCAAGGATCTACTCGGCGCGATCTCCGTTGAATTGGTCGATCCAGACGCTAGACCCTTTTCAAGCTCGGTTTTTGTAGGGGCCCTGCAAGACGAGGTTCGTCGTCATCCTCTGCTTGAAACCGTGTCTTTTCGAGGCTGGCGTTCTGGTCCCGGTGGGGATGCTTTGGATGTCCAGTTTTATGGCGCAACCGCAGAAACCTTGAAAGCGGCCTCAGAGGACTTGAAAACAGCGCTCACACGATTTTCAGCGGTCTCAGCGGTCGAAGATGATCTGGCTTATGACAAGGAAGAGCTGATCCTTGAGTTGACACCCAAGGGCGAAATGCTTGGGTTCACGACGGATAATTTGGGGCGTGTTTTGCGCAATCGTCTCAACGGGCTAGAGGCTGCGAGCTATCCGATAAATGGCCGCAGTGCAACGATACGAGTTGAACTGCCCAAAGAAGAATTGACTGCAGATTTTCTGGAAAACATGCAGTTGCGTTCTGCGACAGGGGACTATGTGCCCTTGGCTGATATCGTAAGTGTGACACGGCGTGACGGGTTTTCCACGGTCAGGCGTGAAAACGGGATACGTATTGTCTCGGTTACGGGTGATATATCAGAGGATGACCCTGCCGCTGCGGATGAGGTTATGCAGGCCTTGGAAAGCGAAATTTTGCCTGACATAGCCAGCCGTCAGCAAGTTGAATGGCGTCTGTCAGGTCTTTCGGAGCAAGAGGATGCATTTTTGAACGACGCCCGCACTGGCCTTATCCTGTGTCTGACGGGTATTTATTTGGTGCTGACATGGGTTTTTGCGAGCTGGACAAGACCCTTGGTGATCATGTCTGTGATACCCTTTGGTTTGATTGGGACGATCTATGGTCATTACATTTGGGATGTGCCCTTGTCTATGTTCACAGTTGTTGGGCTTCTTGGGATGACGGGCATCATCATCAATGACTCCATAGTTCTCATTACGACGATTGATGAATATGCAAAGGAAAGGGGTTTGATCCCCTCCGTTATTGCGGGTGCGGCTGATCGATTGCGTCCCGTTATGCTAACGACTTTGACAACTGTTTTGGGGCTTGCGCCATTGCTCTATGAAAAATCATCGCAGGCCCAGTTTTTGAAACCAACGGTTATTACTTTGGTATACGGATTGGGCTTTGGCATGATCTTAGTCCTATTGGTGGTGCCTGCTTTGATTGCGGCGCAACACGACGTGCAAAGGTTTCTAAAATCCTATAAGTCTGGTGTGATGGGTCGTGCCCGCCCCGTGAAAGTTATGCTCGCTACCCTGAGCCTTTTTGTCGTTGCATGGTTTGGAGCAACCTTTGCTTGGTCTTCAATCTTTCAAGAAACCTCACCCATTTTACAACGCCTAGGTTTTGATGACGCGGGTGCCTCTATGACATTTGTGGTTTTTGCAGCTGGCGCAGCTGCTCTATGTACACTTGCTTATGTCATAAGTTTTATTGGAGATGCGATATTGGCCCGAAGGCGGAGCAAGGCCTAGCGCATCGGCAGTCAACTGCCCGCGCATGTACCAAGGTCAAACGCTTTTGTCTCACTTACCAGTGTGAAAAAAACATCTGATCTCGCAACGGACATCGACGATCCTGCCCGCGCTTGAAGGATGGCAGACGCGCTCAGAGTTTTGCCTTTGCGCAGGCTAGCCATGTTCTTAACCCTGTGGGAGGGTTTGTCATATTCGATCACCACGCGTTCATCTTGCCCGATAGGTGGATGTGTGAAACTTACCTCTATTTGTAAATCTTCACCAATTTTGCTGATTTTGCAGCTAAGATTTTCGATGTCGCTGAGTTTTCTAGGCATGCTGGCAAGCGCTGCGATAATTTTAGGGTCGCGTTTGCGCGTTTTAGGCTTCAGAACATTTTGCAGCGAAAAATCAAGTGGCACGCAAACTGTGTCACAAATCCCCAACCTGCCACTTACACTTAGGTTCACCTCCTTCGT